>JANYGW010000231.1 GCA_025359245.1 Massilia sp. | reverse complement strand
GACAAACAGGCCGGTCACGATGGTACCCATCAGCAAACCGCCCAGCGCGGCCGGGCCGAGGATCAGGCCGACCAGGATAGGCGCAACCACCGGCAGCAGCGACGGGATCATCATTTCCTTGATCGCGGCCGTGGTCAGCATGTCCACTGCCTTGCCGTATTCGGGCTTGGCCGTGCCTTCCATGATGCCGGGAATCTCCCGGAACTGACGACGCACTTCCTCGACCACCGCACCGGCCGCGCGACCGACTGCCTCCATCGCCATGGCGCCGAACAGGTAGGGAATCAGGCCGCCGATGAACAGTCCGACGATGACCATGGGATCGCTCAAATCAAAGCTGATGGCCCGGCCGTAGCTTTCCAGCTTGTGGGTGTAGTCGGCAAACAGCACCAGCGCCGCCAGGCCGGCCGAGCCAATCGCGTAACCCTTGGTCACTGCCTTGGTGGTGTTGCCGACCGCGTCCAGCGGGTCGGTCACGGCGCGCACTTCGGGCGGCATGTCGGCCATTTCGGCAATGCCACCGGCGTTGTCGGTGATCGGTCCGTAGGCGTCGAGTGCCACGACGATGCCGGCCATGCTGAGCATGGCGGTAGCGGCAATCGCAATGCCATACAGGCCGGCCAGGTTGTACGACACCAGAATGGCGATGCAGACAAAAATAACCGGCCACGCGGTCGATCGCATCGACACGCCCAGCCCGGCGATGATGTTGGTGCCGTGGCCGGTGGTCGATGCTTCGGCGATGTGGCGCACCGGCTTGAAGTCGGTACCGGTGTAGTACTCGGTGATGTAGACCATCAGCCCGGTCAACACGATGCCGACCACCGAGCAGCCCATCATCTTCATGCGCATCGCTTCTTCGGTCCACACCATCCAGGTGACGGCGGCAAAGCCGATCAGCGACAGGATCGCGGCCCACCACAAGCCGGTGTACAGCGCCGACATGATCTTCTTGCCCGGCTTGGCCTTGACCAGCGAGCAGCCGACGATCGAGCCGAGGATCGACACGGCGCCCAACAGCAGCGGATAGATGATCGCCTTCTCCGTGTCTGCGCCCATGAACATCAGCGCGCCCAGCAGCATGGTGGCGATCAGCGTGACGACATAGGTTTCGACCAGGTCGGCGGCCATGCCGGCGCAGTCGCCGACGTTGTCGCCGACGTTATCGGCGATCACGGCCGGATTGCGCGGGTCATCTTCCGGAATGCCGGCTTCGACCTTGCCCACCAGGTCGGCGCCGACGTCGGCGCCCTTGGTGAAAATGCCGCCGCCCAGGCGGGCGAAGATCGAAATGAGCGAAGCGCCGAAGGCCAGGCCGATCAGCGGCTTGATGATCGTGTGCGCATCGGTGCCGCCGCGCGTGGAGAGGAACCAGTAGAACATGGTCACGCCGAGCAGGCCGAGGCCGACCACCAGCATGCCGGTGATCGCGCCGCCCTTGAAGGCGACATCGAGTGCCTGGTTCATGCCCTTGGTGGCCGCCTGCGCGGTGCGCACATTGGCGCGCACCGACACATTCATGCCGATGAAGCCGCAGGCGCCCGACAGCACCGAGCCGATCGCAAAACCGATCGCGGTGTTCAAGTCAAGCAAGGCGCCGATGGCGATAAGAAGAACAACGCCGACGATTGCAATGGTGCGGTACTGGCGCGCCAGGTAGGCGGCAGCGCCCTCCTGGATGGCCTGGGCGATTTCCTGCATCCTGGCGTTGCCGGCGTCTTGCCGTAAGATCCAGGCGCGTGTCAGAAGACCATATATCACTGCGATGACGCCACAAATTATCGCGAAAATTAAAAAACTGCTTGCTGCCATATCGTCCCCTTATTTTTTTAAACAAGTAACACAAAAACACATCCGAAAGACCGGGTAGGCCTACCTTACTGCGTACTGCAAGACTTTGAATCGAAAACAGGTGCGAGGGATGGCAGACATCCGCATGAAAAAAGCGGACCTCGGTCCGCTCTTGTTACAGTTTATTCTGACAGCGCCGCGAATGCCGCGTCGCGGATTACGTCGACAGGTCCGACACCGGAAATGCGGCGATACTTTGGCGCGCCGGCCAGGCCCGATTTGGCCCAGTCGTTGTAGTAGCCAAGCAGTACTTCGGTCTGGTTGTGATACGCCGTCAGGCGCTTCATGACCGTTTCGGCCTTGTCGTCGTCGCGCAGCACCAGCGGCTCGCCGGTCACGTCGTCGACCATGTCCACTTTGGGCGGATTGTTGGTGACGTGGTAGACGCGCCCCGAACCAGGATGCGAACGGCGCCCGCTCATGCGGTCGACGATCAGCTCGTCCGGCACGTCGATTTCAAGCACGTAGTCGATATCGATGCCGCCCGCTTTCATCGCGTCCGCTTGCGCCACGGTGCGCGGGAAGCCGTCGAACAGGTAGCCGTTGTTGCAGTCCGATTCCTTCAGACGGTCCTTGACCAGGCCGATCATGATGTCGTCCGATACCAGCCCGCCCACGTCCATCACCTTTTTCGCAGCCATGCCCAGCTCCGTGCCGGCCTTGATGGCCGCACGCAGCATGTCGCCGGTGGAGATTTGAGGGATGTTGTACTTTTCCTTGATGAAGTTAGCCTGGGTGCCTTTGCCGGCGCCGGGAGCTCCTAACAGAATGAGACGCATGAAAAATTCCTAAAACAGATTTTGAAATTGGTGGTGATGCATATGTAGAACCTTGATACGAAACTTACCACAAAAGTCGTGGAAAACGCCAATCCGGGGCCGATTTGCCTTTTTTTTGCATGATCCGGACCCGAACGCCACTTTTTCGCCAGGATTCAGGATTGCGTAAGGTAATGCAGGCGCACCCTGGCCAGGTCTTGCGGCGTGTCGACGCCGGCCGGCGGCGCGCTGTCCGTGATATGGACGGCGATCGGATAGCCGTGCCACAGCACGCGCAGCTGCTCGAGCGCCTCGATCGCTTCGAGCGGCGACGCTTCCAGGCCCGGATAGAGCTGCAGGAAGCGGTTGCTGTAGGCGTACAGGCCGATATGGCGCAGCGGCTCGCAGCCGGGCGGCAGCGCCGCGCGCGACTGCGCGAAGCCGTCGCGGTGCCACGGGATGGTCGCGCGCGAAAAGTACAGCGCCCGCCCATGCTTGTCGAGCACCACTTTGACCACGTTCGGATTGAAGGCGTCGTCCGCCTCGCTAATCGGATGCGCGCAGGTGGCCATCGGCACTTCGGCGCTGATCCGGCTGGCGCACGCGGCCAGCAGTTGCGGATCGATCAGCGGCTCGTCGCCCTGCAGGTTGACCACCACCGCGTCGTCGGCCAGTTCCAAGGCGCGCGCCACTTCGGCGATGCGGTCGGTGCCGGACGGGTGGTCGGCGCGCGTCATGCACACCTCGACCCCATGCGCGATGCAGGCGGCGGCGATGTCGTCATGGTCGGTCGCAACGACGATCCGCGCCGCGCCCGACAGCGCGGCCCGTTCGGCCACGCGCACCACCATCGGCTTGCCGCCCAAATCGGCCAGCGGCTTGTTCGGCAAACGGGTCGACGCCAGCCGCGCCGGAATGATGACGACAAAGCCCATCGCTTATACCGGCTCGATCTTGCGCGCTTCGTCGACCCACATGATGGGGATGCCGTCGCGGATAGGAAAGGCCAGTCGGTCGGGGCAGCAGATCAGTTCCTGCGCCTTTTTGTCGTACTCCATCGGCCCTTTGCACAAGGGGCAAACCAGGATATCAAGCAAGCGAGCGTCCACGGCATTTCTCCACAATTAGTTCGGCCAGCGCGGCGTCTAGCTGCGCCGTCACCGGAACGACCCACAGTCTCGGGTCGTCTTTGAGATGTTCAATTTGCCCACATTTTACTGCATCCTTCTCGGTGATCAGGATGATGTCGGCGTCGACCTGCGCAAACGGCTGGTCGCGGAAATCGTGATGGTCGGGCAGCGCCAGTTCGCCCACCTGCAGCCCGGCGCCGCGCAGCATCGCAAAGAAGCGCCCCGGATTGCCGATCCCCGCGGCGGCCACGATGCGCCGTCCGGCCAGGCTGGCCAGCGCCACGCCCTGCCCTTGCCCCATGCGCGCCAGCGGTTCGGCCATCGCGCCGGCCAGCGTCATCTGGTACGGCAGCCCGCCCACCGCGCAGCGCAGCGCCGGCGTCAGGTCGGGCGCGTTGACGATCGTGAAGTCGCGCCGGCGCGAGGCCGGCTCGCGCAAGGGCCCGGCCGGCAGCAGCCAGCCGTTGCCGGCGCCGCGCCCGTCGAACAGCACGATCTCGACGTCGCGCTGCAGCGCATAGTGCTGCAGGCCGTCGTCGGAAATGAGGATGTCGACCTCGGGATATGCCGCCAGCAGCGCGCGCCCGGCATCGGCACGCACACGCCCCACCACCACCGGACAGCCGCAGCGGCGCGCCATCAGCAGCGGCTCGTCGCCCACGTCCGCCGCGCTCGAGGCCGCGCTCACTGCGCGCGGCGCGGCGTCGCTGCCGCCGTGCCCGCGCGAGATCACGCCCGGCGTGAAGCCGGCCGCGCGCAGCACCTGCACCAGCCAGATCGTCAGCGGCGTCTTGCCGGTGCCGCCGATGAAGATATTGCCGACCACGACCACCGGCACCGGCAGCCGCGCGGACGCGAACAGGCCGGCCCGGTACAGCCAGGCGCGCAGGCCGGACAGCGCCCGGAACAGCAGCGACACGGGCCACAGCGCGCACGCGAGCGCGCCGCGCCGCAGCCAGGCGCGTGTGAGGGTCGTTTCGAGGGAGGGGGAAGATGGCGGCATGCGGTCGCGGGCAGCGTGCAAGCTGCCCGCGCGGTCCTACTTCTTGCCGCCGGTCTGGGCGGCGAAGGTCAGCTTGTCGTAGCCTGCCAGGCGCGCCGCTTCCAGCACGTTGATCACCATCTGGTGCATCGCGAACTGGTCGGCGTTGACGATCACCACCGGGCTCACGGCCGCGGCGCCAGGCTGGCCTTCGCTGCCGGCGCGCGCCGCCGCCTTCATTTCCGCGGCCAGGTCGGCCACGTTGTGGAACGTGACGGGCGTGTTGTTGACCGTGTAGTTGCCCTTGGCGTCGACCGTGACGTTGATTTCAAACGGCTTGTCGATCGCCTTCTCGGCGTCCGCCGTCGGCAGCGTGATCTGCAGTTCGGTGAACTTGCTGTAGGTGGTGGTCACCATCAGGAAGATCAGGATTACCAGCAGCACGTCGATGAACGGGATCAGGTTGATCTCCGGATCCTCGCGCTTGCGGCCACGTCGGAAATCCATCATTTGCGCGCACCGTGCACGATATCGACAAATTTCACCGCTTGCATCTCCATGTCGATGATGAAGCTGTCGACCAGCGCGCGGAAGTGGCGGTAGGCCACCAACGAAGGCATCGCGATCGCCAGGCCGAAGCCGGTGTTATACAGCGCCACCGAAATGCCGTGCGCCAGCGTGGCCGGATTGGTGCCGGTGGCGTTTTGCGCGCCGAAGATTTCGATCATGCCGACGATGGTGCCGAACAGGCCCATCAGCGGCGCGAGCGAGGCGATCGTGCCCAGCGTGGTCAGGAAGCGCTCGAGCAAATGGGCCACGCCGCGCCCGGCTTCCTCGATCGATTCCTTCATCATCTCGCGCGGCGCTTCGACGTTGCGCAGCGCGGCGGCCAGCACCGTGCCCAGCGGCGAATTGTGCTGCAGCTTGTCGATGATGTCGGGCGTGATCTTGCCGTTGTGGTAGACGCGGATCACCTCGTCGAGCAGCTGCTTGGGCAGCAGCTTGGAACGGCGCAGGTAGATCGAACGTTCAATGATCAGCGTCAGGGCGACGATGGAGGCGATCAGCAATAGCCAGATTGGCCAGCCTGCAGCTTGTAGAATGGCGAGCAAAACATACTCCTGAATAAGGTGAATACTGGATCGGAACGAACCCCGGCAATGTAACGTGTTGCCAGCCAGACGGCAAGTACAGTTCTACACACCTTCTGTGGATAAGATTGTGCGCAAGAATCGGGACTGTATGACATGTCCTTGATTACAAAGAATATTTATCTATTGCGCAAAAACAAGGCAGTCGAAAAATAAACATCGCGAAAAGTTCTGAACAGATTCTGTGGATAAGATTGTGCGCAAAGTCTTTGCCATCTGGCAAAGGCGTTGATTCATAAGGTTTAATCGGATCTGCGCAAAATGCAGGCAGGGGTGCGCAATCGGCTGTTTTCGATGCCAAATCCGGATTTTGGACGTTGATCCACAGGCCCGGCAAGGTTTTGCACATCAATTGTGGACAAGATTGTGTGCAATATTCTGATTGCCACCCTAAGCGCTTGATTCTTATGGGAAATTATCAACTGCCTAAGTTTGTGGCAGCACCGACTTGTCCTGTTTTGCACATTTTTTGTGGATAAGAATGTTCACAAGTGCAGTGGATAACTCTTAAGGCATTGATTTAAATAAGGAATTTACTGCTGCGCACTTTAGAGGCAGCGTCAATGCGATACAGTTATTAATTTATTTTATCGAAATCAGTATCATATTCTGCTGATCCAGCACCGGCACTTTTGCACATCTTCTGTGGACAACATTGTGTGCAAGATTCTGAATGCATGCCTAAGCATATGATTTCATTGAAAAATTTTACACTGCTCAAGTTTTTAGCGGACGCATACTTATCCACCGATGTTCTGCACATCTTCTGTGGACAAGATTGTGCGCAACCTTGCCCTCATCTGCCTAAGTCTTTGATTACAATGAAGAACCGTCTTCTGCTCAAGTTTGTAGCGCCCAAGGTCCGTACGACGGTGCGAAAGTTCCGCACACAATCTGTGGATAACTTTGTGAGCAACTCTGCCCAGTTGTCGCAAAGTCCTTGATCCATAAGGGAATTTGGCCCCTGCCACTAAAATATGCATGCCGCGTTTTTCTTTTATAATCAAATACTTACAAAAAATCCTTGGCGTTTTTGTTGAAATATGACATAAGCGTGACCGCCGTAAATTTTTGTGGACAGCTTTCCGATGCAGACCTTGTTCGACCCCGATCCCGGCTACGCCGCCCCGCCCGTGCTGACCGTCACGGCGCTCAACGCCCAGGTGGCGCGGCTGCTCGAACGCAGCTTTCCGCTGACCTGGATAGCCGGCGAAATCTCCAATTTCACGCGCGCCAGCTCGGGCCACTGGTATTTCACGCTCAAGGATGACGCGGCCCAGGTGCGCGCCGTCATGTTCCGCGGCAAATCGCAATACGCCGGCTTCGTCCCGCGCGAAGGCGACAAGGTCGAAGTGCGCGCGCTGGTCACGCTGTACGGCGCACGCGGCGACTACCAGATCAACGTCGAAGCGATCCGCCGCGCCGGCGTCGGCGCGCTGTACGAAGCGTTTTTACGCCTGAAGGACAAGCTGGGCGCGCAAGGCCTGTTCGCGCCCGAGCGCAAGCGCCCGCTGCCGCTGTTCACGCGCGCCATCGGCGTCGTCACCAGCCCGAATGCGGCCGCGCTGCGCGACATCCTGACCGCGCTCAAACGGCGCGCCCCGCACGTGCCCGTGGTGCTGTATCCGGCGCCGGTGCAGGGCCAGGGCGCGGCCGAACGCATCGCCGCCGCCATCGCCACCGCATCCGCGCGCGCCGAAGTCGACGTGCTGCTGGTGTGCCGCGGCGGCGGCTCGATCGAAGACCTGTGGAGCTTTAACGAAGAAGTCGTCGCCTACGCGATCGCCAACTGCAGCATGCCCGTCATCTCCGGGGTCGGCCACGAGACCGACTCCACGATCGCCGACTTCGCCGCCGACCTGCGCGCCGCCACCCCGACCGCGGCCGCCGAACTGGCCGCCACCCCGCGCGCCGACTGGATGGCGTCGCTGGCGGCCGACGCCACCGACCTGCGGCGCGCAATGCGGCGCAGCCTGGGCGAAGCGAACCAGGGCCTGGACAACCTGTCGCGCCGCCTGCTCAGTCCCTCGGCCCGGATCGGCCACCGGCGCCTGGAGCTGCTGGCGCTGTCGACCGCGCTGACGCACGCGCTGCGCGTGCCGCTGGCCCGCAACAGCTACGCGCTGGCGCAGCTGCGCACGCGCTGGGCCGGCCAGCGCCCCGACCTGCGCGCCGCGCGCACCGCCATGGCCACCCAGCAGCGCCGCCTGGGCGGTGCCCTCGCGCACCAGCTGGGACGGCGCCGCCACGCGCTCGACGCCCTGTCGGCCCAGCTCGAATTATTGAACCCCCAGCGCACCCTGGAACGCGGCTACGCGATCGTCACCAACGCCGCCGGCGCCGTGTTGCGTTCGCCGTCCCAGATCACCGTGCGCGAGCCGCTGACGGTGCGCTTGGCCGAGGGCAGCGCGCAGCTCGGCGTGGCCAGCGTACAAGCCACACTGGAATAGCCTGCAACGAAAGCGCGAACGAATTACAATGGGGGCCGCTTTGCAGAATTCGAACGCTTTTCAAAAACCAACAAAGGACACAACATGGAACATACCCTGCCGCCACTGCCATACGAAATGGACGCCCTCGCCCCGCACATCTCGAAAGAAACGCTCGAGTACCACTACGGCAAGCATCACCAGACTTATGTGACCAACCTGAACAACCTGATCAAGGGCACCGAGTTCGCCGAGCTGTCGCTGGTCGACATCATCAAGAAGTCGTCGGGCGGCGTCTTCAACAACGCGGCCCAGGTGTGGAACCACACCTTCTACTGGAACGGCATGAAGCCGAACGGCGGCGGCGCACCAAGCGGCAAGGTCGCTGACGCGATCAACGCCAAGTGGGGCTCGTTCGACAAGTTCAAGGAAGAATTCACCAAGTCCTGCCTGGGCAACTTCGGTTCCGGCTGGACCTGGCTGGTGCAAAAGGCCGACGGCGGCGTCGACATCGTCAACACCTCCAACGCCGGCTGCCCTCTGACCACCGGCGACACGCCGCTGCTGACCTGCGACGTCTGGGAGCACGCCTACTACGTCGATTACCGCAACCTGCGCGCCAAGTACGTCGAATCGTTCTGGGGCCTGGTCAACTGGGACTTCGTCGCACAGAACGCCGCTTGATTTGCATTAGGCGCAAGGCACAAGCCCTGGTCCCGCGACCAGGGCTTTTTTCATGGCCGGGCAGGAATCTGCAGGCCGCGCTGCACGGCCGGGCGCGCCATGAACGCGGCCAGCGTGCGCTTGACATTGACGAAGTCATCGATGCCGACCAGTTCGGCCGCGCCATAAAAGGTGATCAGGTTATTCACCCACGGAAAGATCGATATATCGGCGATCGTGTACTGCCCGCCGACCATCCATGGACGGGTTGCCAACTGCAAGTCGAGCACGCGCAGCAAGCGTTTCGCCTCGGCGATGTAGCGCTGCTGCGGGCGCTTGTCCTCGTAGTCCTTGCCGGCGAATTTGGTGAAAAAACCGACCTGGCCGAACATCGGCCCGATGCCGCCCATCTGGAACATCAGCCACTGGATCGCTGCATAGCGGCCGGCCGCGTCCTGGGGCAGCAATTGCCCGGTTTTCTCGGCCAGGTAGAGCAAGATCGCGCCCGACTCGAACAGCGCCAGCGGCTGCCCGTTTGGGCCGTCCGGATCGATAATCGCGGGAATTTTATTGTTCGGATTAAGCGAGAGAAATTCGGGCGACAACTGGTCGTCGGCATCGAAGCGCACCAGGTGCGGCTCGTAAGGCAGGCCGCACTCCTCGAGCATGATGGACACCTTCACGCCGTTCGGCGTCGGCAAGGAATACAGCTGCAGCCGCGCGGGATGTTGCGCCGGCCATTTTGTAGAGATGGGAAAAGCGGACAATGCGGACATGCGAGCTCCTGGAAAAATGCGACGAAGCCCAGTCTAATGCCAAATCCAAAACCGCGCCGACGGCCGGCCGAAAACCTAGAATTGCAAAATCGGGGTCAGACCTCAATTCTGCAAGAATTGCAAAATCGGGGTCAGACCTCAATTCTGCAAGACTTGCAAAATTGAGGTCTGACCCCGATGTGGAGGCAAGATTTTTTGTCGTGAAAGTGTATCGAATTGTCGCGCGCGCCGGGCATCCGTCCGTTGCCACCCAGCCTCTTATACAATACGCGCCAAGGAGATTGCCATGTATCGAGTAATGCTGGTGGAAGACGACTTGCGCCTGGCGCAGCTGGTCACGGAATACCTGGTCGGCTACGAATTCACGGTCGAGCTGGTCACGCGCGGCGATACCGCCTTGGCCAGCTTCAAGGCGCTTGCCCCCGATGTGGTGGTGCTCGACCTGATGCTGCCCGGCCTGGACGGCATGCTGGTGTGCCGCCAGATCCGCGACCTGTCCGAGGTGCCGATCCTGATCCTGACCGCGCGCGAAGATTCTTACGATGAGGTGTCGGTCCTGGAACAGGGCGCCGACGATTTCGTCAACAAACCGGTCCAGCCGCGCGTGCTGCTGGCGCGCCTGCGCGCCCTGCTGCGGCGCGCCCACGGCAAGCCGGACGCCGAGTCCGGCCCGATGGTGTTCGGCGCGCTGGCGATCGCCACCAGCGACCGCAGCGTCAGCTGGCGCGGCCAGCCGTGCATCCTCAGCAATACCGAATACAAGCTGCTGCTGGTGCTGGCCGAGGCGGCCGGCCAGGTGCTGTCGCGCGATGCGCTGCTCAAGAAAATGCGCGGCATCGAATTCGACGGGCTCGACCGCAGCATCGACAACTGCATCTCCAAGCTGCGCCGCAAGTTCGACGATGTCGATTCGGAAAAGATCAAGACGGTCTGGGGCGAAGGCTATCTGTTCTCGCCCTCGGCCTGGGGCTAGCTTATTCGTAGACCGGGTTGATCGCCAGCGGCGCGTTCTGGGTCACCACCGGGGCCTTGTCGCCGCCGCCAGCGAATCGGTAGTCCACCACCCGGAAGCCCACGTACGGATCGCCCTGGAAGGCCGGCCCGTCCGACATGGTCAGCGCGGCCGCCTCGCCCTTGCGCAGCCGCACGCCGGGATCCTGCAAGCCCTTGGCGAACACGAACCGCACGCCCACGCAGCGGCGCGCGCGCAGCGCGGCGTCGGCCAGGCGCTGGAACGCCAGCGCCTGTTCGCAGCCGGCGCGCAGCTCGCCCGCCTGGTACACGCCGTCGGCGCGCAGCTGCAGCGACACGCGCGGACGAAACACATAGCGCCCGCCCTTGCGGTTCAGCACCAGCGCCGCATTCTCGTCGTAGGCCTGGGTCGACATCGGCAACACGGTGCGCCCGGTCGCGTCCAGCGGCAGGTTCAGGCTGGTGCTCTTGCCCAGCAGGGTCAGCTGCAGACCTTCCGGCGCTTCGCTGCCGTCCCTGGACATGACCTGGAACTGGCTCTGGATCAGGTGCTTGGCCTGGCCGTATTTTTCGAACACCACCATGGCCCGGTAGGCGTCCCGGTAACTGACCCATTCGCCGTCACGCGCACCGGCACGCCCGGCCGTGACCAGCAGGACAAACAAGGCAGCGAAATGGCGCGCAGTAGGCTTCATCAGAATCGGTAGACCAGGCCGGTGGAGACGGTGATGTTGGTGGGCCGCTCGACCAGCGGGCTATTGCGGGCGTCGCCGCCCAGGCGCGTCACGCGCGCGGCGCTGACGACCATCCAGTCGGGCGACAGCGCCCAGTTCCAGCCGGCGCCCAGATACGCGTCGCGCAGGCCGCCGCCCGGCGCGTAGGCCGGATGGCCGCTCTGCATCGACTCCTGGGCAGAAATGCCGAAAAAGCTGGCGTTGTAGCTGCGGTTGACCAGGTTTGCGCCGGCCGAGAATGTCAGCTGATGGTGCGCCGCGATGTCGGTGGCGACCTGCTGGATGCTGATGTTCCAGGTCAGTCCGTTGTGCTCATGGCCGGCGCCGTACAGCACACTGTTAGCCACGCGCAGCGACGGCGTCAGGTAGTAGTTGGCAAACGCGCCCGCCTGCAGGCGCGCACCGACTTCGCGCACGCCGTACAGGCCCTGCCTGGGACTGGCCTGGCGTCCGGCCAGGCCCTGCATGGGCGACACGCCGCCGGCCCCGCTCCTGCTGCCATCCTGGTCGCGGCCCCGGTCGAGCTCCAGCAGTGGCCCGAATTCGCGCTGCGGGTCGCGCGACAAGTGCCAGCCCGCGCTCATGCCCGCAATGAAGATCCCATTGCTCCACTCGGCCTGCAGCAGCGGCAATGCCTCGGTGCGCCGCGCGTCCGCGCCCGGGTAATCCGGCGCCGCACTGACGCCCAGCCCGACATACATGTCGCGGCTGCCGTCCGGCATCGGATTGGTGGCCGGCGTCTGGGCGCAGGCTGCACCGCAGGCGACCGCCAGGGCAAGGACAAGGTGCGTTTTCATCTGTGTGGTGTCGGAGTTCGATAGGCCGGTATTTTACCGTGCCAGGCGCTTACTCTCGTTCTGCTGGCCAATGGCGGCCGTACGCTGCGGCGCAGCGCTTGCGTGAACCTGCTTGCGAATAAAAAAAAGCCCACGATACGCTCGCATCAGTGGGCAAACGGAAAAATAACACCCCCATCGTATGCAAGCGCGGCGCCGCTGTCTGCCTCGGACTGTAGTCCAATTGTCGTGAATGTGTAATCTGCCCAACTGCCCCGCACTCGCATACAATGCAACGCAAAGGGGATAAATGATGCATTTTGCATATGTGCCGCAAGATCGAGCGCGACCACCGGGGACAGGGGCATGAATCGCCTGTTTTTCCGCTTTTTCGTGCTGGTCATGCTGTCGATCACGGTCGCGACCTTCGTCATCTATTTCGTCATCAGCCGTTTGTTCGGCGACCCGCTCGACGAAATCGCGCGGCGCCAGGCGGCGGCCCAGATCTTCCTGATCGAGCAGTACGTCGACAAGGCGCCCGCCGACCAGTGGCTGGTGCGGCTCAACAAGGTGCGCGAAGTGTCCGGCATCAACGTCGAACTGATCCCGCTCGATGCCGCGCGCGGCGCGCTGCCGCCCGCCCAGCATGCGGCGCTGGCGCGCGGCGAGGTGGTGCTCGACATCGCGCACAAGGCCTTCTACCGGCGCGTCGACTTGTCCGGCAACGACTACGTGGGCAGCGCCGAGGATGTGATCTGGGCGCGCGACCTGCCGATCGACATCGGCCTGGCGCTCAAGATGGAGGCGGTGCGCTACGTGATCGTGGCGCTGGCGCTGCTGATTCCGATCGCGCTGTGGTCGCGCTCGCACTGGATGGGACTGCAACAGCTGTCGCGGGTGGCCGACGCCGTCGGCGCCGGGGAACTGACGGCGCGCGCCATGCTCAAGCCCAGCGCCAGCATCTATCCGCTGGCCGAACGGATCAACCACATGGCCGTGCGCATCGAAGGCTTGCTCGAAGCCCAGCGCAACCTGCTCCATTCGGTCTCGCACGAGCTGCGCACGCCGATCGCGCGGCTCGAATTCGCGCTCGAACTGCTGCGCGGCGCGGCCGCCAATCCGGCCCTCGACACCCGCATCGACGCCATGGAAGGCGATGTGGCGGAACTGAACGGCCTGGTCACCGAGCTGCTCGGCATGAGCCAGCTGGACAGCCGCAAGGCGCTGAAACTGGACACGTTTGCGCTGGCGCCAGCGCTGCAGGACTGCATCGCGGCGCTGCCGCCGAACGCCTGCACGCTGCGCGCCGAGCTGGCGCCGGACCTGGGCGAGCTGGCGGCCGACCGGCGCCTGCTGGCGCGCGCGATCGGCAACCTGCTGCGCAACGCCCAGAAATACTGCGAACGCGAAGTGACGCTGTCGGCGCGGCGCGGCGCGCAGATCGAGATTATGGTGGACGATGACGGCCCCGGGATTCCGGAGCAGGAAAGGGAACGCGTCTTCGAGCCCTTCTACCGGCTCGACCGCAGCCGCGACCGCGCCACTGGCGGTTTCGGGCTGGGTTTGTCGATCGCCTGCAAGGCGGTGGCCCTGCACGGCGGCACGATCCGGGTCGGCGAATCGCCGCTGGGCGGTGCCCGGTTCGTGATCAGCTTGCCGGCCTGAGCCGGCGCGCGCTTACTGCTTCTCGGCCGGCCGCAAATGCGTCATGCCGTACCACAGGTGATTCCACCAGTGCGGGCGTGAATTGACGACCTGCATGCAGGCGACGTCGACTTCGCCCTTGAAGACCGGATCGGCGCATTGCTTGGTGATCAAGGCATTGCGCTGGTTCTCGGCGTTGACCAGCGCAATCGCCAGCCACACGACCATCCCGGCCAGCAGGACGACCAGCGTCCATGCCAGCTGGTTGATCATGTTCGTCTCGAACAGATCCTCTTCGACGGGCATCGAGCCGTCGTAGATTTTCAGTATTTTTTTCTCTGAATCGCTCATTTCGCTGCCGTTTTTGCTGCCGGTTTCGCTGCAGCTTTTGCTGCCGGTTTGGCCGGAGCCGCTGCCGGCGCCGGCGCCTCAGCGCCCTTTTCCTTGAGCACCTTGGCCACCAGCGCATCGAGGACCGCTTTGGTCGCCTGCGGCAACTGGTTCTCGAGCGCCGGGTTGGCCGTGCCGACCGTCGATGGCGACAACAGGTAACGGCCATCGACGACGAACGACGGGGTGCTGTCGATCTTGTAGTTGGCCGTCATCTGGGGCAACCGCTTCAGTTTAGTCAATACACCGAACGAATTCCAGTAGCCGAGAAATTTGGCATTGTCCAGGCCACTCTTCTTGCTGACCCAGTCGAGGATCAGTTCGTCGGTGTTCAGGTGCAGGCGTTCGACGTGGTTGGCATTGAATACCTTCGAGTGCAGTTCATCGGACTTGCCCATCGCGTCCAGCGTCACCCACAGGTGCGCTTCCGGATCGGCCGGGCCCTTGAACGGGAAAGCGATGCGCCTGAACGTCACGTCATCCTTGTGCTTCTTGGCCCATTCGGCCACGTGCGTTTCCATCATGTAGCATGCCGGGCAGTGGTAGGCGAAAAATTCGATGACCTCGATTTTCTTTCCGACCGCCTGGGTCGGCTGCGCAGGGCTCAGCGTCGTGTACTCGGCGCCGTTCTTCGGGTCCGAGGGAGTCGCGAATGCGGTGCTGGCGATCATGGCGGTTGCTGCCAGGGCAAAACGGAGGAAACGCATAAAGATCCTTGTTGATTGGTTGAGCGAACGACGCGAGATTACCACTTTTTTCGCCCGTTCTAGGGCTACAGCCCCTATATTTGCAATTGCTTCCCGGTTTAACGCTGGGCTAAGCCAAGCGTTGACAAACTGCGTTACGCTAGCGGGTGCCGCAATTTCTGTGGTCGAGCTTATTTGCGCCGCTGCCGCGCCAGCTCCAGCTTCTCGCACATGTCGGCCGCACCGAGCGCCATGCGCGGCCCGGCCCGGGTCAGCAATTCGCCGCCCAGCGTGTACAAATTACCCCGTCTGACCGCCAGCATGCCCTGGTACTGCTTCCAGATATTCAGCCCGGCATCGGCCTTGTCATGCTGGTCGCCGCCGAAAATCGCCTCCGGGTCAGCCTGCATCACCGCCTCCACGCTGACCTCGGGCGCCTTGACCTTGAGCGCGCCGAACACATTCTCGCCGCCGCACAAACGAATCGCATCGCTGACGATGTGCTGCCCATTGAGCGTGTACAGCGGCTTGTCCCAGATCTGGTAAAACACCTTGACCACCGGCCGCTTGCCATAGCGCGCCCCCAGCGCCGCGATCTTCGCGCGGAAGTCCGCGGCTGCCGCCTGCGCCACCGGCTCGGTGCCCATCAACTGCCCCAGCCGCAGCAGGCTGTCGGCCACCTGGTCCAGCTTTTGCGGCTCGCTCTGGAAAATCGGGATGCCGAGCGCGCGCAGCTGCTCGAGCTGGCGCGCCGTGTTCCCGCTTTGCCAAACCACCAGCAGGTCCGGCTTGAGCGCGATCACGCGCTCAAGGTCAAGCTGGCTGTTGCTGCCCACCAGCGGGATCGTTTTCGCCTGCTCCGGATAGTCGCTGAAATTCATCGCGCCGACGATGCGCGCGCCGCCGCCGGCGGCGAACAGCAGCTCGGTCACGTGCGGCGCCATCGAGATGATGCGCAGCGCCGGCTTTTGCAGCGTCACGCGCGCGCCGCCGTCGTCGACCACTGAGATGGCTGCGCGCGCCGGACCGCACGCCAGCAACAAGCCCAGCATCCATAAAGATATTTTCATTATTCGACCGCCAGGAATATCGTGCGCTCGCCGTGCACGAGGGTTTGTATCGGATGCCCAAGACAGGCACTCAGTAATTCTGGCTGCATGGCTTCGGCCACGCTGCCGGCGCGCCAGGCGCCGTCGCCCATCAGCAGCAAGGCGTGGCTGGCCACGCGGTGCGCCAGGTTCAGGTCGTGCCCGACCATCACCACCGTCTTGCCCTGCTCGCGGCACAGCTGCGCCAGCAGGCGCATCACCGATACCTGGTGCGCCAGGTCGAGCGCATTGGCCGGCTCGTCGAGCAGCAGCAGCGGCGTGTCCTGCGCCAGCAGCGCGGCGATCGCCACGCGCTGGCGTTCGCCGCCCGACAGCGTGCGCACGTCGCGCTGGGCCAGGTCGAGCACGTCGAGCGCGCGCAGCGCCGCTTCGGCCGCCAGGTGGTCGTCGCTGCCTTCCCAGTAACGGTCGGCGTGGTAAGGATGGCGCGCCATCAGCACGGTTTCCATCACGCGGTAGGCAAACGCATCGCTGCGCGACTGCGCCAGGAAGGCGCGCCGGCGCGCCAGCTGCAGCAGCGGCCATTGCGCCAGCGGGCGGCCGTCCAGCAACACAGTGCCGCCGTCGGGCGCGCGCATGCCGGCCAGGGCGCGCAGCAAGGTGCTCTTGCCGGCGCCGTTGCGCCCGATCACGCACCAGCATTCGCCGGCCCCGGCCCGCCAGTCAAGGTCGGCCACCAGCACGCGTTCGCCGGCGCGCAGCAGCAGCTTGTCGGCGGCGATCATGCGCGGCGCAGCTGCAACTGGTGCAGCTGAAACAGAAAGATCGGCACGCCGATCAGGGAGGTCAGCACGCCGACCGGCAGCTGCTGGGGCGCCAGCACGGTGCGCGCCAGCGTGTCGGCCAGCACCAGGAAGGTGCCGCCGGCCAGCGTCGCCGCCGGTAGCAGCAGGCGGTGGTCGGGCCCGAACGCGTAGCGCATCGCATGCGGCACGATCAGGCCGACGAAGCCGATGCTGCCGGCGGTGCTGACCGCGCCCGCCGTCAGCAGCGCCGACACAATGAACAACTGGCGCCGCAGCGCACCGGCGTTCACGCCGAGGGTGGCGGCGCCGTCGGCGTGCAGCGCCATGACATTGAGCGCGCGCGCCTGGCGCAGCGCGAACAGCAGGGCGCCGCACAGCACGACCCACGGCAGTACCCGCCACTGCGCGCCGGACAGGTCGCCGATCATCCAGAACACCATGCCGCGCAGGCGCGATTCAGGCGCGATCGACAGCATCAGCGTCACCAGCGCCATGCAGGCCGACGCGAGGATCACGCCGGTCAGCAGCAAGGTGCTGGAGTCGCCGGCCACCTCGCTGCGGCCTTTGCCGCCCAAGTCGCGCCGGGCCAGCACGAATAATAAAAGAGAGATGGCGACCGCGCCGGCCAAGGCGCCCAAGTCGACCATCCACAAGGCGGCGCCGGCCAGCAGCGCGGCCAGCGCGCCGACGGCGGCGCCGCTCGAAATTCCAAGAACATACGGGTCTGCCAGCGGGTTGCGCAGCAGCGCTTGCATCATCACGCCGGCCAGCGCCAGCGCGGCGCCGGTGGCGAACGCGCTGCACGCGCGCCCCAGGCGCAGGTCGAGCAGGGTCGCGGTCATGCTGCCGATCCTGCCCGTTGCAACATCGAGAAAAGCGCCCGGCAGTTCGGCCAGCGGCAAGCTGAGCGAACCGATCAGGCAGGACGACAACAGCACCAGCAACGCCAGCGCCACCATCGCCATCAGGACGAGGCGATGCTGCGCGCGCGGATTGGGCTGTTGCCGGTTCACGCTACGCCGATCAGAAGTCGTAACGCACTGCCGCTTTCAGCTGGCGGCCGTCGCTCGGGTAGATCGAGGTCCGGCAGCCGAAGGCGTTGCTGAAGTAATGGCGGTCGCCCAGATTCAGCGCCGTGACCGAAAACTCCCAGGCGCCGACCTGGCGCGCATACCGCGCATCGACCGTCGTGAAGGAAGGAATGGTCGAACTGCAGGTGTTGGCGAAGTCGCTGCCGTAACGCTGGCTGTCGATCCATTGCACGCCGATGTCGGCCGTATTGCCGTTACCCGGCACCCACGACAGGCGCGTGGTCAGCACGTTTTTCGGCACCAGCACCATTTCATGGCCATCGTTCGGGCCGTCGGTAAAGCGCGCGTTCACATGCTGCAGCGTGCCGGTCAGGCGCAGCGTCGTGCTCAGGGCCGCGTGCGCGTCGAGCTCGACGCCCTTGCGTTCGGTCGGCGCGAGGTTGGTGTTGGCGCCCGTGCCCGGACCGTACGGACCGTCCGCAGTCGGATCGTAGAAAATCTCGTTGGTCAGCGCATGGCGGAAGGCGCGCCCGGTCAGCCCGAACTGCGCATCGCCAAAGGTGACGCCCAGTTCCAGGTCGCGCGAGGTCTGGATGCCCAGCACCATGGTCGACGAGCGGAAGCTGTTTTCGTCGGAGTTCGGCACCCGGAAGCTGCGCCCGACTTTCGCGTACAGATTGGTCTTGGCCATGACGTCGACGCTGCCCTGCACTTCCCAAGCGTTCTGCGACTGCTTGCTGTGGTCGGCGGCGACCGACACCGGATCGATGAAGTCCTTGTCGAACGTCTCGTGGCGTACGCCGGCCGACAGGCGGCCATTGTGGGCGGCATCCCATTTCAGCTCGTCGCGTACGTAGAACGCGGTCGACTTCTGGCTTGCATCGGCCTTCGAATAACCGGCATCGGTGACGCGGCTCCAGCGAATCAGGTCGACGCCGGCCACCAGTTCATTGAGCATGCCATCCAATTGGGCCAGTTGGCGCAGGCGCGGCGAGAACTGGGTCTGGCGGCTCGCGTAGCTCGCAGGGGAAGCGACTTCGCCGCTGCCGAAGTCGTAGTAATAGGTCGCGTCGACCGTCTTGCGGCGGTGCGACAGGTCGGCTGCCAGATCGACGTTGCCGAAGCGCTGTTCGACGAAGGCGGTGACGCGGTCCGAATCGAGCGAGCCGAAGTCTTTGGGGGTCGTCGCCTGGCGCGGATTGGCCTCGAACTGGGCCAGCGTCATCGAGCCGGCGAAATCCGATTTCTGGCGCGCGCTGTCGATGCGCACACCGGCACGTCCACCGGCCAAGGCCCATTGCAGGCCGCCGCTGAAGGTGGTCTGCTCGAAGCCGTTATGGTCGCGGTAGTTGTCGGTGCGCTGCTTGCCGATGGCCGCGTCGAGCGCGAAGCCGTCCCACGACTGCGCCGTCGACGCGCGCAGGTCGGCCAGGCCGAACTGGCCAGCTTCGGCACGCAGGCTGCTGCTGCGCGCGTTCTTGCTCGGGTGCTTGGTGACGATCTGGATCACGCCGCCGGTCGCGCCGTCGCCGAACAGCACGCTGGCGCCGCCGCGGATGATTTCGATGCGGTCAACCGTTTCGATCGGAATGGTCGACAGGACCGCGCCGGCCAGTTCATTTTCCGACAGGCGCACGCCGTCCAGCGTGACCACCATGTTCTGGCTGCTGTTGCTGCCGAAGCCGCGCAGGTCGAGCGCGAAGTCGGGCGAGCCGTCCAGGCTCTGGCGGCCGAATACGCCGCCGATCTTGCGGATCGCCTGGTTGACGTCGGCCACGCCGGCGCGCCGGATCTCGTCGGCGCTGATCACGGTGGCGCCGATCGGCGCCAGCGACGGGTCGCTGGCAAAGCGCGAGCCGTTGACGGTGACACTAGGCAGGACCTGGTCTTCCGCGTGGGCGGAGGCGATCAGGCACAGGGAAAAGGAAAGGGCGATGGCGGTGGCGAGCGGCTTCTGGGCCGGCGCGCGGCGCGGAGCAACGGAATAATTCATGATGTCGATTTCGAATAATGTGTACCAGGCCGGCGTCCCCGCAAGCCCGGTTCAACGGAAGGCAGGCGATCGAGATCGCCGCTTCCACCTGTCTTGGCCGGTATCCGGGCTTGCAAGTCAGACTGTCCCGCCTTCCAATGCTTGCGCACTGTGGCACTGAGACAGCCGGCCGCCTCAATGAGACGACGCTTGTTTACCGTTGCGGGGGCAGCACACCATCGTGTTTCCCGTTTAACTGCCTGCGTGATTACGCGGGCGGGCACCAAAACCCCGACATTATAGACGCACCAGGCCCGCCTTTCGCAGCTGGGCCGCCGTTTCGTCCATTCTGTCGCATTTATTAGCTTTTTTGAACCCTTGCCGATATAGTACCCAGCACCAAAACCACAGTTCAGCCAGGAGTCATGCATGGTAGTTCGCACCACCAGGTTCACGTTCATCCAGGTCATGTCGTGCGCGGCCTTCGCGCTTGCCGGCGCCGCAGCCCACGCACAGGACGTGGCCCCTGCCATCGTCACCCTGACCAAGGTGCCGCTCCCGGTGACCGGGCACGATATCCAGCTGGCGCCCGCCAAGGCCGTCGCCGTGACGGTGCCGAGCGCGCCCGATGCCTGGGGCGGCCCGCGCAGCGGCAAGGAAGCGACGCTGTCGGACCGCGTCGTCGACTACCGCATCGAGGCCAGCCTGGACCCGGTCAGGCACACGGTCGACGGCAAGCAGAAGCTCACCTGGCGCAACCGCAGCAAGCTTGAAGTGCGCAGCGTCTACCTGCACCTGTACATGAACGCCTTCGAAGGCGGCGGCAGCACTTTCTACACCGAACAGCGCCATAACCAGTCCAGTTCGCGCGACGACGTCGCCGTCAAGAAGGGCGAATGGGGCCACATCGAGCTGCGCCGCGTGATGCAGGGCGGCGCCAAGGTCAACTGGGCGTTCGTCCATCCCGACAACGGCCCGGAGACCGACCACACGGTGGTGCGCTTTGACCTGCCGGCGCCGGTTGCGCCGGGCGCGTCGACCATCCTCGAGATCGACTTCCTGACCCAGCTGCCGCGCGTGGTGGCGCGCACCGGGTACTTCGGCAGCTATCACCTGGTCGGCCAGTGGTTTCCCAAGATCGGGGTGCTGGAGCTGCCCGGCGAACGGGGCGCCACCGCGCCGCGCTGGAACATCCATGAACACCACCCGCAATCGGAGTTCTACGCCGACTTCGGCAATTACGACGTCACGCTGACCGTCCCGAAGGGCTACATGGTGGGCGCCACCGGCGAGCTGCAAGGCGCGCCGCTGGAAAAGAACGGCCAGGTGACGCATCACTATGTGCAGGGCGACGTCCACGATTTTGCCTGGACCGCAGACAAGCAAAGCGCCAAGCCGCTGCAGGACAGCTGGGCCGGCGCCGGCAGCCCGAAGGTGGCGATCTCGGTGATCTACCCTCCTGAAATGGCGGCCGCCGCTGCGCCCGCGATGAAGGCGGCCAAGGATTCGCTGACCTACTTTTCGAACACGCTCGGACCATACCCGTACAAGACACTGACGGTGGTGATCCCGCCGTACAACGCCGGCGCATCGAGCGGCATGGAGTACCCGACCTTCTTCACCGTCGACGGCATCCGCGAAATCACGCCGAAGACGCGGTCCGAATTCGAGATCGATTTCGTCACCATCCATGAATTCGGGCATGAATACTTCTACGGCATCCTCGCTTCGAACGAGACCGAAGAGCCGATGCTCGATGAAGGCTTGAACGAGTACTGGGACGAGCGCATGCTGCGGGCCCGCAATCAGGACCTGTACCTGACGACGCCCTTCCTCAAGGCCATCGGCTTCACACCGTCGTTCAAGGTCTTCGACTTCGAGCGCGGCGGCGGCCCGCACGAGGAGGTCTCGGACCCGCTGTCGCAGAGCGCCTTCGACCGCCTGCAAGGGATCGGCCCGGCCTACGTGCGCAGCACCACGATGATGCACGACCTCGAAAGCTTGCTTGGCAAGGAAGTCACCGAGCGCGCCTTCAAGGAGTACTTCAAGCGCTGGAAATTCCGCCACCCGAGCCTGGCCGACCTGCGCGAAACGCTGGCCGACGTCAGCGGCCGGCGCGCCGAGGTCGAAGCGATCTTCGCGCAGCAGGTGTATGCGGCGGTCAAGATCGACGACCGCGTCGACAAGTTTTCCAGCGTCGAGGAAGTGCCGCAGCGCGGCAGCATGCAGCAAAAAGGCGCGTGGATAGAGGAAGACCAGGACGCTGTGGACAAGCGCATCAAAGCCGCGCGCGACGCATGGAAAAGAACCCATCCCAAAGCCAAAGAAGGCGAAGGCCCCTACCCGTACCGCACCAGCGTGGTATTGCGCCGGCGCGGCATGCCGGTGCCGCAGACGATCCTCGTCAAGTTTGCCGACGGGACCAGCGAAACGGTGACCTGGAATAACAACGAACGCTGGCAGCGCTTCAGCTGGACCCGGCCGGCCAAGGCGGTCTCGGTGGAACTCGACCCGCAGCGCCGGCACTACCTCGACGTCAACAAGCTCGATGACAGCCGCACCCTGAAAAGCGACGGCAGCGCCTCGCGCCGCTGGGCCGGCGATTTTTCAGCCATCGTGACGATCATCCTTTCCCTGATTGCGGCCATCTGATGAAACCGACGCTCAAATTTTCCTTTTCCGCGGTGCCGCGCGCCGCCCGTGCCGCCTTTCAATGGCGCTTGATGCTGCTGTGGGTGCTGGGCATGCTGATCCCGTCGGCCATCCTCGGCGTGACGATGTGGAAGCTGCTGGCCGCGAACCTCGATTATTCGGTGCACGCCGCCGATATCGCGCGCCAGATGGACATGACGGTGCTGACCGACCTGCTCGGCGCGCAGGCCAAAAGCAGCATGGCATTCGACCACACCGGCCTGCTGGCGCTGATCGTCACCCTGTTGCTGGCGCCGCTGATGAGCGGCATGGCCGCCACCGCGGCGCGCGCCAGCGACGTGCCGGGCTTTCGCGCCCTGCTGGCCGGCGGCGGCGCCGAATATCCGCGCATGTTCCGCATGATGTTGTGGTCGATCATTCCGCTTGGACTGGCGGCGGCCCTCGGCGGCCTGGCCATGAGCGGCGCGGACACGTATGCCAAGAGCGCCATCCTCGAATCGGATGCCGACCTGGTGCAGAACCTGGCCATGGCGCTGCTGCTGCTGCTGCTGGCGCTCGCGCATGCGACGCTCGACGCCGGGCGCGCTGCGCTGGCGATCGAGCGGCGCCGCACTTCGGCGGTCAAGGCGTGGTGGTCCGGCTTCAAGATGCTGGGGCGGCGCTCGTTCACGGGCTTTGGCAGCTACCTGCTGATCAGCGTGGCAGGGCTGGGCCTGGTGTCGGCCCTGGTCGTCGCGCGCATCAATGTGGCGGGCTCGAACCTGGCCGGCTTCATCGGCGCGCTGCTGCTGGTCCAGCTGACCGTGGTGGTGATCGGCTGGATGCGCACCGCCCGGCTGTTTGCGATGATTGAGCTGGCGCGCTGCGAGCGCGGCTGATTTTGGTTATATTGGTGGCCTAGTCCCCATCCAGGAGAGCACGCATGACTACCCGACTGCCAACTTACTTCGTCTCGCACGGGGGCGGACCATGGCCGTTCATGAAGGACCAGTACGGCGCGACCTATGACGTGCTGGAACAGTCGCTGGCCGACATGCCGCGCCAGATCGGCGGACGTCCGAAGGCGGTACTGGTCATTTCCGGCCACTGGGAAGAGCGCGAGCCGACCCTGTCGTCGGGCGCCAAACCGCCGATGATCTACGATTACGGCGGCTTCCCCGCGCATACCTATCAGGTCAGGTACGACGCGCCGGGTTCGCCCGAAGTGGCGCAGCGCGCCGCCGGCCTGCTCGAAGCGGCCGGCTTCAAGGCCACGCTCGATCCGCAGCGCGGCTTCGACCACGGCACGTTCTCGATGCTGTATCCGGTGTTTCCCGAGGCGGACGTGCCGGTCGTGCAGCTGTCGCTGCAGCATGGCTTCGATCCGCTCAAGCATATCGAAATGGGGCGGGCACTGGCGCCGTTGCGCAGCGAAGGCGTGCTCATTATCGGCAGCGGCCTGTCGTTCCACAACCTGCGCCAGTTCGGCGAAGGCGGCCGGCTGGCGTCGCACGAGTTCGACGACTGGCTGCAGTTCACGCTGCTGACACTGACGCCGGCCGAGCGCACGGCGGCGCTGTTGAACTGGGGCGGCGCACCGTATGCGCGCATGGCCCATCCGCGCGAGGAGCACCTGCTGCCGCTGATGGTGGCGCTAGGCGCGGCCGAAGACGAGCAAGGCGCTTGTGTGTATCACGAGGATGAGTTCTTCGGCAGCCTGGCGGTGTCGAGTTTCCGTTTTGGCCAGGCACTGGAACCTTAAGCCGGCCCCTTGAATACGCCTCGCAAAACGCTCTCACCCTGATTAAATGCATGAGCCGTTCTCTGCTGGCGTTCATCGATCAGCCTTCTTTGACCGCAAAGTGGGTAAGATCAACGCTTTCTTTCCCGCACAAACTCAACCGGCAGGAGGACCACCACTATGATGGCAATGGTTCCCATACCTCTGCACCAACAAAGCGGTCGTAGGCGGCACGTTCCGATTCGCTTAGCTTTTGTCTGGCAACGCGCATGGTGAAAGCACCGTGGAGCCGGCCATCGTCGTGCACCATCCAGTCGAACATATCGTCGCCATCGAAGGTGAGACGTTGCCCAACCCGATGCCACTTCGTGAACTCGGGAGGAACCTCAAAAAAAACGCCTGAAAAAACGTTTTCTTTCTCGTGGTAGTGCACGTCGTTCAGCCACATAAAGCAGAAACGGTCTTCACCGAGCTCTTCCGATAAATCCGGATCGCGAAAGCGGAGCTTTGCACAACACATGTATTCGCCCTCGCGAGCAATAAAGGCTCTGAAATGCGCGATTGTGTTCGCAGCTAACTGATGAGCGGCATGCATGTCGGGATCGCTTCTGGATAGGGCCATGAACAGTGGTTCATCTTGCGGCTCATCGAATTTGCTGCCGCTGTGGCCTGGCTGGGATACGTCATGCGCCCGGATCGCAATGTCGCTCAAGTTTTGGTTCGCAATACGAGCAGGGATATTTGCTACCTTTAACTTTTTGGCAGCGACCGCTGCTTGATTGGCCTCGGAAAATTTTTCCGCGTATGCGCGATTGGTAAATGCGAGTTCCAGTCCGGTGATATCGGCAGGCCACTTATGTCCGGTGTTCTTCAGTTTGACTGGTTGGTAGTAGCTCGTTTGCGATGCCGATGGCCGACGCAGCGCATAAAACCCCAATACGGTACCGAGGCTAAGAAATACCAAGGTCGGTGCAACCAGGGATATCGTTGTCTCTTCCGATAGTTGCGGTCCATAGAATAGCCAGCACATGCCCAGCATCAGGGCAATCAAGGCTGTGATTGCGGCAATTCCCAGCATTGTTGGACGTCTCCGCCGTGATGTGGCAACACAACGTGAACAATACGGGAACGGAAGTGTAATCTTGATTTCAGCGCCCGCCAGTCCAAAGAACGGCATGCGACGCAGATCCGTCGACTCCGTGGTCACATTTTCGGTGGCGCCACAGTTGCAGCATGAGTCAACGGGCGCGACAAGCGGTACGTCGCTCGCGATTGGAAGATTTACAAAAATCATGAACGGATCAACTTTTCCAATTCGGGTCCTTGGGGCCGACGATCATACACGGGCAAGAATGAATGAACTAAACAACAGCGAAAATTTCACGCACGAAGCTGTGTTTACGCTTTATTATCCACGAACTAACTTTAATTATTGTTTAACCCTCACTCCCGGGATTCTGTCATTGTGAAACCTGTCTTCATTCGACCCCGTACTATTGCCGCCAATCTCCTCATCGCCGCAATGGCGCTCTCCACGTTGAACGCTTGTGGGGGCGGTGGCGGCGGTGACGGTGTCGTGCCAGCGAACGCGCAAGTCGGCGAAAGCGAGGGCTTTTGGCCCCCTGAGATTACCGCCCAGCCGACCAGCATGGATGTCGCCGCTGGATCAAACGTGACGTTCACTGTCATGACTTACAAAAGCCCCAACCCGGAGACGTTTCAATGGTCGCGCAATGGCGCCCTCATCGCGGGGGCAACCGGGTCCAGCTACACGCTGACGTCGGTGCAACTTGCGGACAACGCCAGCGTTTTCGTGGTGACCGTGCACAGCAAGCAGGGAGATGCCATCAGCAAACCGGCGACACTGACAGTCCACTAAGCAGGCCCTGCAGTTTTCGCCGGCTTCGTACCGCACAGATCAGGCCGTGTCTGTTCCTCGGCGCCCGCAATGACGCGACCTAGAATGTATTATGTCCTTACACCCGAGGATCAGGCCGTATGCGATTGTCGGCTATGACCCCGCCGGCAGGAATTCAAGGTACCAAGGGCAGCCGATTCGGATTCATCAGTAAGGCTCTGGGTCTGCCGTCAAGCATGCGTTCCAGGGATCCATTGGCCACAAGCCATTCACGTTCTTGTTGGAAAATTGGAATAAGCTCGACCATCCCTACTCGACGAACGCCTATGTCAATTTCACAGTCTCTTACCGAAATATACGTAGGATGGGAGACCACAAATGCAGACATCGCAGACTTGGTCGAAATCGCTTCTCCGAAGTTGATCGTATCTCCGCAGTTAAATGTGCATTATTCACGCAGGTTGTGCGCTATAACTCCCATCGCAAGCGCCCATGCATCATCGACATCACGCATGGAAATTGTAAGTTCCGAGTGCGCTCCGCCCGGAGGATGAAAGTGTGAAAGTCCAATTGTGAACGCGGTGAAGGCATCGCCAGCTGGAAAACCACGGTAGATCGCAACATGCATGCGTCTATCACTATTGGGCGATATGGGGCAAAAAATCGGTTCGCATTTTGCGATTCGATCGAAATGGCCAAGCAATAGATCAGCAGGAAGCATGCGGGGAAAGTCCTAACGCAAAACATGACAACTAAAAACGCGAAGGCTCGCGTCCTCGGCAAAGTCCAGGATCAATCCATTCGAACACGATCAGCAATATCAAAATCCGAACCAAGACTGGTTCGCAGTAAAACCAGGAAGGTCATGGCATCGTCAAAAAATTGGAGCCACCGCGCCTCGGAGTACAGTGAGGGGCCGGCAGGATCATCCCAATCCAGCGCGGCATCGTACTGTTCGATCAATTCGTCCGCTTGCCTGACCAGCGACTCTGGAAGGCCCAGCGTAGCGCCCGCAATCGGGTAGCCGAACTGCCCGCGCGCCTGATAGTTCGCGGCCCACAAACATACGCCAGATCCGGCATCGAAGAAGTAGCGCAGTTCGTACAGTGCCATCAGCCGCCGACGCGCTTCGGGTGGTAGCCCTGCTTCTTCAGCGCTTCCATGACCTTCTCGCAATGGTCGCCCTGCACTTCGATCACGCCATCCTTGACCGTGCCGCCGCAACCGCAGGCGGTGCGCAGCTGCTTGCCCAGCACGGCCAGCGCATCGGGATCGAGCGCCAGGCCGGCAACCAGCGTGACGGCCTTGCCGCCCCTGCCCTTGGTCTGGCGCGACACCTTGACCGCGCCGTCGCCGACTGTCGCGCTCCTGGCCTTGGCCTTGCAAGCGCACTGCGCGAGCGCCTGGCGGCAATCGGGACAGGTGCGCCCGACTTCGGTCGAATAAACGAGACTGCCCATTTACGTGCCGCGCTTGCCGCGCGCGCTGTTGGCCGCTTTCTCGGCAGCGATCGCCGCTGCCTTGGCCGCCTTGGCCGCCATTTCTTCGGCGTGCTGCGCCAGCCGCACGGCGCGCGTTTCCGGCGTCTCCATGCTGATCCGGCCCAGCGTGCCGGTGCGGTAATCCTGCAGGAAGATATGCGACGCCTTTTCAAAATCGAGGTCGCCGCCCTTCTGCTTGTAGCCGCGCCGCGCCGCGATGCCTTCGATGACGGCGATGCCGTCCATGCCGTCGGTTGTTTTGAAACTGTAGCGCGTTGCCAGCAGCTGCGGATAGCGCACCAGCAGTTCCTCGGCCAGGAACACGGCCACTTCTTCTTCGATCAGCGCATTCGAGCCGATCGCGTGGCTGGCAGCGAGCATCAGGCCATCGCTGGCCAGCGCGATTTTCGGCCACAGCATGCCGGGCGTGTCGACCAGGATGATGTTCTTGCCGAGGTAAAGCTTCTGCTGCATCTTGGTCACCGCCGGCTCGTCGCCGACCTTGGCCACTTTCTTCTTCAGCAGCGCATTCATCAGCGTCGACTTGCCGACGTTGGGTATCCCCATGATCATGATGCGCAGCGGCTTGGTCGGCACACCGCGGTGCGGCGCCAGCGACAAACACAGCTCGGGAATCTTGGCCACGTCGGACGGCTTCTTGGTGGTCATCGCGTACGCGGTCACGCCTTCCTGGGCGTTGTAGTATGCGCTCCAGGCGGCGGTGGCGGCCGGGTCGGCCAGGTCCACTTTGTTCAGGATTTTCAGGCACGGCCGCTGGCGGAACAGGCGCAGTTCCTCGACCATCGGATTGCAGCTCGCCTCGGGCAGGCGGGCATCCAGGACCTCGATGACCAGGTCGGTATTTTCCATCTGTTCCGCCGCCTTCTTGCGGGCGGCGTTCATGTGGCCTGGGTACCATTGTATCGACATGCAGTGCTTTCAAATTCTCTCGTAAGCCGCTATTTTACGCGGCTTAGTTGAGACAGGCGCTTTTTGGCACTGGCAGCGTCGGGTCGAACTGGCTGATTGCGCCCTGGGCCAGGGCGACATCCTTGGAAAACTCTTCCAAATGGCGGGTGCGCTCCTCGCTTTGCCATTCGGCGTCCGAAAACGCCTTCAGCGGGTGCGCTTTGCCGGCAAACACCTTGCCTTCGAGGCGCGGCATCAGTGCCCGGTCCGGATCGGTGTTCTCCTTGAGCAGGAAGCCGTCGACGTCGCGCAAGGTCAGCGGCAGCGCCGCTTCCTGGTCGCGCATCAGCTTGCCGAACACGACCAGCTTCACTTCGACCGGGCCGGACGCCAGCGTGTCGTTGAAGGTGGCCAGCGCGAACGGCTTGCCCTTGGCGTCGTCGACCCTGCCGTGCACGATGTAGCGACCGGCCACGCGCACGTCGGCCTTCAGGTAGTACACCAGCGAACCGTCTTCGACCGCCTCGCGCACCGGCCCGGTCCATACGGCCGGCAGTTCCGGCGTGTAGATCACGTCGAACAGCACGAAGCCCGACTTGCCGCCCACCGTGTAGCGCACTTCGGTGCGGATGGTGCCGTTGAAGGCGGCCAGCCCGGTCTGGGCCGGCGCCAGGATTGCGCCGAACGCGCCATCACCGACCACCGCATCGGCGCCCTTGCCGTCATCGGCGAACGGGATCGCGATCTGGGTGGTCGGGCGGCCGCCGTTGAAGGTCATGCCCTGCGCCACCGCGCGCGTGATCACCAGCGGCAGCGGCGTGCCGGACGTGTCCACCGCGCGCACCGAAAACGCGGCCGCTTCGCCGGACGCCATGAAGACCCGCGATTGCGAGGTCTGGATCAGAACCGCCGGATCGGTACCGTTGCCGCCGGTGCGCATGGCATGCGCGTCGGTCACCGGTTCGTTCGGGTAGATCTGGTCGGGATGCTCGGACACCGGGCGCGAGGCGTCGGGGTAGCGCGTCCCGGACGCGTAATTGCAGTAGGTCTGGTCGACCAGTTCGAAATTCTGCTTCAGCTCCTGCAGCCTGGCCTTGCGCGCCAGCGGCGTCGCGCCAAGGCCGCCGGCGCCGCCGACCTGGCCGAAAAACGGCGTCCCCGGCGCGCCGGGCGCCGAAGATGCCGCCTGCGCCGAAGCGGCATCGCCGCGTCCGGACCATGCCACCACGACGAGCAGCGCCGCCGCGCTGGCGCCGGCAATCGACCAGAATTTAGAGCGCATTGGTCACCATGGCGGCTCGCACGACCCCGACGATGCCTTCCCAGTTGCCGTTGCCGGAGTGGCTGTAGGCCTCGTGGTCATCCCTGAACGCGACCGAATGGTTGGTCCACTTGGCGTGCCCGCCTTCGGTGGCGGCAGTGCCCATGGTCAGGTCGTTGCAGAACCAGTCGCTCGGATTGCAGTAGGCGCCGCCCGCACTGCCGGCCACGCCGCCGGTGCTGTGGTAGGCGACCGCTTCATCGTCCTGGCCGGGCAAGATCCCCGAGTACAGGGTGCCCTTGGCGCCGGCGTACATGTAGAGCATCACGCCGCGCGTGGCGTTGTGGTCGTACATGGCGCGCGCG
>JANYGW010000228.1 GCA_025359245.1 Massilia sp. | reverse complement strand
CTCGACCGTGCCGTCACCGCCGCGATCGGCGCTATCTATTTCAACCAGGGCGAAAGCTGCAACGCGCCGTCGCGGCTGTTCGTCGAAGAATCGATCAAGGAAGTTTTTCTTGAAAAAGCGCTGGCCATGATGCCGGCCTTCCAGCCCGGCGACCCGCTCGATGAAGCGACCGTCATGGGCGCCATCGTCGACGCGACGCAACTGGCGACGGTGCTGCGCTATATCGACGCCGGCAAGGCGGCCGGCGCGACGCTGCTGTCGGGCGGAGAACAGGTCAACAGCGCCGGTGGCGGCTTTTACGTGCAGCCGACCTTGTTCGACGGTGTCGACAGCACGATGACGATCGCGCGCGAAGAAATTTTCGGGCCGGTGCTGTCGGTGCTGGGCTTCACCGACCTGGCCGAGGCGATCCGCCAGGCCAACGCGACGCCGTATGGCTTGCAGGCGGCCGTCTGGACACGCGACATCAGCAAGGCGATCCAGACCGCCCGCGCGCTGCGCGCCGGCACCGTCCACGTCAACCAGTACGATGGCGACGATATCACGGTGCCGTTCGGCGGCTACAAGCAGTCCGGCAACGGCCGCGACAAGTCACTGCACGCGTTCGACAAATATACCGAGCTGAAGACGACGTGGATACGGGTGGGGTGATTCAGAAGCAGTGTTCCTGCGCCGGGAACGTCACTTCCTTGACCGCCCGCACATAGCTGGCGACGGCGGCGTCGATGCTGGTTTCGCCGTCCATGAAGTTGCGCACGAAGCGCGCCTTGCGGCCCGGGAACACGCCCAGCAAGTCGTGCATCACCAGCACCTGGCCGGAGCAATCCGGGCCGGCGCCGATGCCGATCGTCGGCATCGTCAGCAGCTCGGTCACTTCCTTGCCCAGTTGCGCCGGAATCGCTTCGAGCACGATCATCGATGCGCCGGCCGCTTGCAGCAGTTGCGCTTCGTGCTTCAGCAGGTCGGCGCTGGCGGTGGTCTTGCCCTGGACTTTATAGCCGCCCAGCTGGTGCACCGATTGCGGCGTCAAGCCCATGTGGGCGCAGACGGGAATGGCGCGTTCGGTCAGGAATTTGATGGTCTCGGCCAGCCAGGCGCCGCCTTCCAGTTTGATCATGTGCGCGCCGGCTTGCATCAGTTGGACGGCATTGTTGAACGCGTCGAGCGGCGTGCCGTAAGAGCCGAACGGCAAGTCGGCGACGATCATCGCCGACTTGGCGCCGCGCGCGACGGCGGCCGTGTGATACGCCACTTCGGAGACGGTGACCGGCAGCGTCGAATGATGGCCGTTGCACACCATGCCGAGCGAATCGCCGATCAGCAGCACTTCGACGCCGCAGCGTTCCATCAGCGACGCGAAGCTGGCGTCGTAGCAAGTGAGCATGGTGATTTTTTCACCGGCGCCGCGCAGCGTGGCCAGGGTGTTGACCGTGACGGCCTTGTTGGCGGCCGGCTTGGCGGCGGCTGGCGCCGGCGCGGGTGCAGCAGGCTTGTCTTGGGCGGCCAGTTCGGTTCCTTGCAAATATGCGGACATAAAAATTCTCTGAGTGGTTGATAATGCGACGCCGCCAGTGTAGACCTTTTGACGCGGGCGTGCCGGAGCGGCATGTAGCGGCATGTTAGCGGCTGGCGAGAGCTGGTGAAACTCAGGCCAGCTTGCCGATGGCCTGGTCGGCGACGCCGGGCAGGAAGGCGCTGGCCGGACCGAGGCCGGGAATAGCGATGTGTGGTGCGATTTCGAGCAGCGGCGCCAGCACGAAGGCGCGCTGGTGCAGGCGCGGGTGCGGCACTTGCAGCAGCGGCGTGGCGATCTGTTCGGCGCCGTACAGCAGCAAGTCCAGGTCGAGCGTGCGCGGCGCGTTGCGGTACGGCCGTTCGCGACCGTGCGCCAGTTCGATCTGGTGCAGCGCGGCCAGCAATTCGTGGGCCGGCAAATACGTGACGATGCGCGCGACGGCGTTGATATAGTCGTCGCCGCCGGCGTCGACCGGCGCCGTGCGGTACAGGCTGGACGACGCTTCCAGTGCGCTGTCGGGCAACTGGCCGAGCCGGCGCAGCGCGTCGAGCACATTGGCGCGCGCGTCGCCGAGGTTGGCGCCGATGCCGATGTAGGCGAGCGTCATTTATTCCTCGGCGCCGCCGCCGCTGTCCGTGGTGCCGGTGGCGCTCTTGCCGCGCGTGGCGCGCCGCGGCGGACGTTTTTTCTTGACACTGCCGGGCGCCGCGTTGGCGCTGGCCAGCAGCGACTCGCGGGTTTCTTCGTCGCTTTCGTAGAAGTCGGTCCACCATTCGCCGAGCTCGGCGTCGATCTCGCCGGACGCGCAGCGCAGCAGCAGGAAGTCGTAGCCGGCGCGAAAACGCACGTGTTCCAGCAATTTGTACGGCGCCTTGCCGATGCGCCGCTCGAAGCGCGGCTGCATCGACCAGATGTCGCGCATGTCGGAGCCGATCTTGCGTTGCAAGGCCAGTTTTTCGGTTTGCGAATCGAGCACGTCGTCGGCCGCCAGATGCAGCGCCGGGATCGCCGCTTCGCCGGCGGCGCGGTAGGCGGTCCATTTTTCGAGCACCTGGTGCCACAGCAGC
>JANYGW010000220.1 GCA_025359245.1 Massilia sp. | reverse complement strand
GTCCCCGCTTTCGCGAGGACGACGTTGGTTTGTTGTCCAGGCTCTTTCACTTTACGAATACTTAAGAATCAAACGGAGTTACCCATGTTTTTGAACCAGGAAATCGTCCGCAAAAAGCGTGACGGCGGCGCACTGACCGCGGAAGAAATCCAATTCTTCGTACGCGGAATTACCGACGGCAGCGTCAGCGAAGGCCAGATCGCGGCACTCGCGATGGCCGTCTATTTCAACGACATGAACATGGACGAGCGGGTCGCCTTTACGCTGGCGATGCGCGACTCGGGCCAGGTCCTGGAGTGGCGTTCGCTGAACCTGCCGGGCCCCGTCGTGGACAAGCATTCGACCGGTGGCGTGGGCGACGTGGTGTCGTTGATGCTCGGGCCGATGATCGCGGCCTGCGGCGGCTTCGTGCCGATGATCTCGGGCCGCGGCCTGGGCCACACCGGCGGCACGCTCGACAAATTCGACTCGATCCCGGGCTACTCCACCGTGCCCGATCCTGAACTGTTCCGCAAAGTGGTCAAGGACGTGGGCGTGGCCATCATCGGCCAGACCGCGCAACTGGCGCCGTCGGACAAGCGCTTCTACAGCATCCGCGACACCACCGCGACGGTCGAATCGGTGGCCATGATCACCGGCTCGATCCTGTCGAAGAAGCTCTCCGCAGGCCTGGACGCGCTGGTCATGGACGTCAAGGTCGGCAGCGGCGCCTTCATGCCGACGTTCGACAAATCGGTCGAACTGGCCGAGAGCATTGTCGCCGTCGGCAATGGCGCCGGCACCCACACCTCGGCCCTGCTGACCGAAATGAACGAGTCGCTCGGCCCGGTGGCCGGCAACGCGCTCGAAGTGCGGCTGGCGATGGACTACCTGACCGGCCGCTCGCGCCCGGCGCGCCTGCATGAAGTGACGATGGCACTGTGCGCCGAGATGCTGATCCTCGGTAAACTGGCTGCCAACGAAACCGACGCCCGCGCCAAGCTGCAGGCTGGCCTCGACTCCGGCGAAGCGGCCGAGCGCTTCTCGCGCATGGTCGCCGCGCTGGGCGGCCCGGCCGACCTGGTCGAGCGTCCCGACGCCTATCTTGAAAAGGCTCCGATCATCGTGCCCGTGCCTGCGCTGGCCGCCGGCTACGTCAGCACCACCGACTGCCGCGGCCTTGGGCTGGCGGTGGTCAGCCTGGGCGGCGGACGCCGTCGTCCGGAAGACGCGATCGACTTCGCCGTCGGCCTGACCGGCCTGGTGGAACTGGGTGACCAGATCGCCGTCGGCCAGCCGCTCGCCATGGTCCATGCCCGCACCCAGGCCGCGGCCGAACAGGCAGTGCGCGAAGTGCAGGCCGTCTACCAGGTCGGCGCCGTCAAGCCGGTCGCCAACCCGATCATTTACCGTACAATTCGCCCATAACAGGACCTCAATAGATGAAATACGAAAAACTGATCGCCGAAGCGGCCGCCGCGCGCGCACTTGCTTATACGCCGTACTCCAACTTTCAGGTCGGCGCCGCCCTCGAATGCAAGGACGGGCGGGTGTTCCGCGGCTGTAATATCGAAAACGCCTCCTACGGCCTGTGCAACTGCGCCGAGCGCACCGCATTCTTCAGCGCGGTCGCACACGGCTACAAGCCGGGCGACTTCGCCGCGCTGGCCGTGATCGGCGCCACCGATGGTCCGATCGCCCCGTGCGGCGCATGCCGCCAGGTGATCCTGGAATTGGGCGGCAACGACCTGGCGATCGTGCTGACCAACCTGAATGGCGACATCCTTGAAACCACCGCGGCCGGCCAGTTGCCGAACGCGTTCGGCGGCTGGGACCTGAAAAAATAAGTGTTTAAAAAAGCGATCGACGTCCAGGCCGCGGTTGTCCTTGCGGCCACCCAGGCGATCGCCGCCCGCAGCCAGGGAACCTTTGGCGTGGGCGGCGTGCTGCTGGACGCGCGCGGCAATGTGCTCAAGGCGCTGCAGAACAACGTGGTGCGCGAAGGCCTGATCTTCGACCCCACGGCGCACGGCGAGCGCCAGCTGATCGACTGGTATTTTGCCGAACGCGAAATGGGGCGCGACCTGCCGCCGCCCGAAGAAGTCACCCTGGTCACCTCGCTCGACCCGTGCGCCATGTGCGCCGGCGCGATTTTATCGGCCGGATTTAGCGTGGTGGTGGCGGCGCGCGATCCGAAGGCCGGCGTCAATTTCGATGAACAATTCAGCTTCGCCAGCTTGCCGGAAGGGCTGCGCGAACAGGCTATCGCGCGCTTCTACTATCCGGCCGTGCTGGGCTCCTCGTGCTTTGCGCGCGCCAGTGCCGGCACCTCGCTCAAGTCCTTCTTCATCGGCAAGACGATCGCCGAACCGACCCAGGCGCTTTGTTCGCTGGCCTTCGAGGCCACCCACGACAAGGTGCAGGCGCTGCTGGTCCAGGATCCGCCGCGCGCGAGCCTGAAGGATCCGGCCACGCTGGCGCCGTCCCATCCGCTGGTGCGCAAACTGAAGGTGCTCTATCCGGATGCGCTGGCGTACCGCTGCGCGCCGCAGCTGCCCGACGCCGGGCTGGCGCCGTTCCTGCTCGGTGCGATGGAGCAGGACCGGGCGCGCGGCGGCCAGGGCGATGCGGTGGCACTGCTGGACGCCTTCGGCAACCTGCTGCTGTGCGCCCCCGGCCGCCATGCGCAATCGACCATCTGCACCGCCTTCATGGAATGCACGCGCCGCTACGCCCAGCTGCGCTACAAGCTGATGCAAGGCGCCAGCGCGAAAGCGCAGGCCGAGGTGCGCAGCTACCTCGCGCATCCGCGCGAAGGCACGTTCGTGTTTGCGCGCGGGCCCGATGCAGGTTCGCACAGCTACATGAACCTGGGCGCGTATGGTTCGACGATGGAAGGGCCGCTGCCGCCCGAAAACCAGGCCCAGTTCCAATATGTGCTGCCGGCGCTGGCGGCCGCGCAGCTGGCGCAGCTGTGTTCCCGGATGCCGCCCTTGTACCGCGACACCATCCACATCGATCCGCGCCAGGTGGCTGACCAGGCACTGATTGCAGCGCTGTCCGACGCCAATCCGGCATAAACACCAGGCTTGACGGCGGCGGTGCGCTACGGGTATCGTGCTCCAAAAAATTCTGGAGACCTTTCCGTGTGAGTATGGTCACTCAAGCTGATGGGTATCGGCGCCGTTTTGATCACGTAGCGCGATGGGCGATGGGGTGACCCCGGCAAGGAACTTGAACAAACGCTCCTATTGGGGGAGTCTTAGGTTTCCTACGACTTCAGACTGC
>JANYGW010000219.1 GCA_025359245.1 Massilia sp. | reverse complement strand
TTTAAAATATTTTAAAATTGAGGTCTGACCCCGATTGTGCAATTGTTTTAGGCGCGGCGGTGGTGTTGCTGGCGCGCTTGCTTGACTTTGACGCGGCTGCGCAGGCTCGCCTTGATGATGGGGGCGCTGGTCGTGGCCAGCAGCGGCGAGCGGGCGCGTCCGCGCTGGGCCATCCGTGTCGCCGGCGCTTCTTCGCCCGAGATGAAACGGCGGATGTTGAGCGCGTCCATGATGCGCGCCGAGCTGGCCTTGGCGTTGAGCAGCACCAGCGTGGCGTTCTTGCCCGCCGATTTGATCCGCATGATCAGGCATTTGCCCGCTTCTTCCGTGTAGCCGGTTTTCGACAGGCCGATTTCCCAGCCCTTGGCGCCGACCAGGCGGTTGGTGTTGTGGTATTCGATGTTGCGCCCGTTGATGTTGATCAGGTCGCTCGACTCGGTCGTGATGCGCGCAATTTCCGGGTAGGTCGAGGCGGCCTGCGCCATCTTGACCAGGTCTTGCGCGGTCGAGCGGTTGTTCGGAGACAGCCCGGTCGGCTCTTCAATGATGGTGCTGGTCATGCCCAGCGCGGCGATCTTGGCCCGCACCGCAGCCTTGAACGCGACCGGTCCGCCGTCGAAGGTGCGCGCCAGCGAGGCGGCGGCGCGGTTGTCGGACGACATCAATGCCAGCTGCAGCACGTCGGCCCGGCTGATGTGCGCGCCCACCGGCACGCGCGAGGTGCTGTGCTTGAGCATGTCGACGTCGCCTTGTTCGATGGCGATCATTTGATGCATGTCCTGGCGCGCGTCGAGCACGACCATGGCGGTCATCAGCTTGGTCAGCGAGGCGATCGGGACGATCTGGTCGGCATTTTTGGCCAGCAGCACCTTGCCCGTGCCGTCTTCGATCACCAGCACCGATTGCGAGCCGAATGGCACCGCAACGGCGGCCGCGGCCGACAAGGACATGAGGAGGGCGGCGAGTACTTTCTTGAGCATGAATTCGGTCCTGGGTTGCGATTCGTTCAATGTCGGGGCGCCGGCGACGGCGCAGCGCTCGGGCTTGAAGCGGATATGTCTACGGAGCAACTACTATAGGATGACGATATCATCATCACGCGGCCGTGTCTATGGTGCACGGAACAAAAGCAGGCACAAGTGCGCTTAAGCCGTCAAAAATATGTGCATTTAGATAGCGGTATTGCGAAATTGTAAGCATTTAGCGGTTTTGGCCCTGACGTCGGGCCATTTCCGCGGCAGGCTTATTGCGGCAGGTAGATCTTGTCGAATTCGCCACCATCATCAAAGTGTTTCTTTTGCGCTTGCTTCCAGCCGCCGAACACCTCGTCCACGGTGAACAGGGCGATCGGCTTGTAATTGGCGGCGAATTTCCTGGCCACCGCTTCCGAGCGGGGCCGCAGGAAATGTTGCGCGGCGATGGTCTGGCCTTCGTCGGAATACAGGAAGTTCAGGTAGGCGGTGGCCTGCTTGCGCACGCCGCGCCGGTCGACCACCTTGTCGACCACGGCCACCGGTGCCTCGGCCAGGATCGAGATCGATGGATAGACGACCTCGAAATTGTCGCCAAACTCCCTGCGCACCAGCTGCACTTCGTTTTCGAACGTCACCAGCGCGTCGCCGATCTGGCGCTGGGTAAAGGTGGTGGTGGCGGCGCGCCCGCCGCCGTCGAGCACCGGCACATTCTTGAACATCTTGCCGACCAGCGCGCGCGCCTGTGCTTCGCTGCCGCCCTGCTTGAGCACCGAACCCCACGCGGCCAGGTAGGTGTAGCGCCCGTTGCCGGCCGTCTTGGGATTCGGGATCACCACCTTGATGCCGGGCCGGGCCAGGTCGCTCCAGTCCTTGATCTGCCGGGGGTTGCCCTTGCGCACCAGGAATACCATGGTCGAGTAGAACGGCGCCGCATGGTGCGGGAATTTCCTGGCCCAGTCGGGCGCGACCAGGCCGCGCTCGGCCAGCATGTCGATGTCGTTGGCCTGGTTCATCGTCACCACCGACGCTTCGAGGCCGTCGGCCACCGACCTGGCCTGCTTGCTCGAGCCGCCGTGCGACTGCTTGATGGCGATGGTTTCGCCCGTGCTCTTTTTCCATGCGGCGATGAAGGCCGGATTGATGTTCTTGTACAGTTCGCGCGCCACGTCGTACGAGACGTTGAGCAGCTCGACGTCGGCTGCGCGTGCGCCCAACGGCAGCGCCAGCACGCCGACGGCGAGAACGAGCAGCGCGCGGCGCTGCAGCGATGTGTGGTTAGTTTGCATAGTTTGTTTGTGCATGGGTATTGTGGAATTGGATATGCATAGTCTAAAATCCGCAGCCGAAACGGAACTACTGATTTGTCATATGCTTAGACTGCACGCGGCACGTCAATACAACCGTGCGGGGCGGTGTTTGTTGTATAGTCACCCTGCATGCATATGAATCGCAGCAATAAATATTTTCACACAGTAACGTTGGGTGAGTCGCACATGGGTATCGAGATTCGAACTGCAGGACCGGACGATGCAATCGCTGCTTGCCGCGTATTGCGCCGTTCGATCACGGAATGCTGCGATGCCGATCACGGCGGCCAGCCCGAAGTCCTGCAGGGCTGGCTGGGCAACAAGACGCCCGACAATGTGGCCAGCTGGATCGCCTCGCCCAGCAATTTCACGCTGGTCGCGCTGCGCGACGGCGAGCTGGTGGGCATCGCGCTGCTGACCCAGGCCGGCAAGCTGTCGCTGTGCTATGTGCTGCCCGAGGCGCTGCATGCCGGCATCGGCAAGGCCCTGCTGCACGGCGTCGAAACCCAGGCCCGCACCTGGGGCGTCAGCGTGCTGCGCCTGCACAGCACGGCCGCCGGGCGCGACTTTTTTGCGCGCAACGGCTACGTCCTGGCCGGCAAGGAAAAGTCCTGTTACGGCGTCGAATGCGACTTCTTCTGGAAGAAACTCAATGCCGCTGCCAACGATGCCGCCGCCCAGGCAAAACGATACTGCACTTGTAGTACGCAATAGGCTTTCCTTGCGCTATAGTAGCGGCCTCGATGCACGGTCTTTTATCCATGGTTTCTCGTAGAAATTTTCTCAAGCAAGGTGCGCGATGGTCCACGCTCGGCGTGATTGCCGTGCCGCTGATCGGTTGCGCCAGCGCGCGCGCCGCGCCGGCCGTGGCCGCCAAGAGCCGGCCCGTGCATGTCAAGGCCGCGCCCGCGCGTCCGGTCCAGCTGGCGCAGGCCGAAGCGCCGGCGACCGGCATGGCGCCGCCCCCCGACATTTTCGACGCCCAGGCGCTCGACCTTGAATTCTGGCTCAAGCCGCGCACCTTGCATGTGACCCGCCCGGCCAGCGGCGAGCGCGCCTCGCTGCTGTACTGGAAGGATGGCGAGATCGTCGACGCGGCCTATCAGGAGCTGTGCCATTTGATGCGCGACGTCAACGGCAAGGAGACCGCGCCGATTGATCCCAAGCTGTTCGAAACGCTGTGGGGCACGCAAGCTTTCGTGGCCCGCTACGGCATCGACCAGCCGCTCGAAATCCTGTCCGGCTACCGCACCGCCAAGTCGAACCAGAAGCTGATCGAGCAGGGCGTCCCGGCCGCGCGCCAGTCGCTGCACATCGACGGCAAGGCGGCCGATATCCGGATCGCCAACCTGAACGCCGAAGTGCTGGGCGGCCTGGTGCGCAGTTTTCGCCAGGGCGGGGTGGGTTTCTATTACCGCGCCGGTCCGCGCGGCGGCTGGATCCACGCCGATACCGGCTTGCAGCGCACCTGGAAGGGCTAGTCCTGGCGTCAATAAAAAAACCGCAGGGCGCGCGCCGCTGCGGTTTTTTTTGTCTGGTGCGGGGTCCAGGGATCGAACCTGGTTATCAGCCGGTATGCGCTGCGGCATCCGGCTGGGCTTTACCAATAAGCGAACCTCGCAGTTCAATGATAGTGCTAAATTTTCCAGAAGCAATAACAATTTACAATCAACAAGAACTATTTTTGCACCACAAATTACTCGTAGTGATAGGGTGTGTCCGGTACGGTGTCGGCGCGCTGTTTTTCCAGTTCGTCCAGGTCGACCTGGTGGTCCCACCAGATGTCCCAGCCGTGCCGCTGGTCCTCCTGCAGGGCCGGGTGGGCGGCAAGGTAGCTGTCGATGAACTGGCCGAATTCCGAAACATAGCCGCCGGCGAACGGACGGTAGTGCTGGCGTGGTTTCATGATGCGAGTTCCTTTTAAATTTGCTATGACCTGCCGCAGGCGTTCCGGTTCACCATGTACGGTTGGCGCAAAATGCCGTAGCATGTGCGCCGTACCGCATACTCTCCAGGAAGCAATGAATCAAGATCCCTCCGACCCCTCCGACGCCGCGCCGCGCTTCCGGCCGTGCCCCTGGGTCGCACTGCAAACGCCGCAAGATGTCGAAGCCTGGATCGACGAACACAACCGCAGCATGATGGAACACATCGGTCCCCAGGAAACCGGGGTCGGCGTCTGTTTTACGCTGGCTGCGGGCGGCAATATTTACATGCAGACCAGCGCCGATGCCGTGATCCTCGACGTCGATCCGGACGCGCAGTGGGTCGCGCCGCTGCTCATCGCCGCCACCGAGGGCGCCGCGCCGGACGGGCAGTTATGGATCTTGCCGGACGATAAATTGATCCAGCTGATCGTCGGCCTGTCCAGCCTGGTCGCCAGCACCACCCTGGTCAGCGGCCACAATTTCGGCGGGCGCAGCCGGAAACAGCTGTATTCGCGCTAAACTTGGTTTTTTCGACACGGAGCACCCGCCCATGCCCCTCTTTTCCCAGCGCCGCCTGACGCTCGCCGCCTGCCTGATCGCTGGCGTCCTGTCGTTGCCGGCCGCGGCCGCCGACTTGCTGGCCACGGCCAAGGCGCGCGGCAGCCTGAAGATCGCGATGGAGGGCACATATCCGCCGTTCAATTTCAAGGACCAGAAAAGCGGCCAGCTGGCCGGCTACGATGTCGACGTCGCCAAACTGGTCACCAGCCGGCTGGGCCTGAAGCCCGAGTTCGTCAGCACCGAATGGAGCGCCATCCTGGCCGGCCTGGCGGCCGGCCGCTACGACGTCATCATCAGCCAGGTGGGCATCAATCCGAAACGCGCGCTGGTCTTTGATTTTTCGCTGCCCTATACCTATTCGAGCCCGCAGCTGATCGTGCGCAAGAACGAGGTCGCGCGCTATGCCAGCCTGGCCGACCTGAAAGGCAAGAAAGTCGGCGTGGGGCAGGGCAGCGTATTCGAGCAGCAAGCCAAGGCCGTGCCCGGCATCCTGGTCAAGAGCTATCCGGCCGCCCCTGAAAACCTGCAGGACCTGGCCACCGGCCGCATCGACGCCGCCCTCAACGACAGCCTGATGGTGGCCTATCTGCTGAAAAATTCGACCTTGCCGATCCAGGCCGGGGCCCGCGTCGGCGCGCTCGAACGCACCGGCATCGCGTTCCAGAAGGGCAGTCCGCAATTCAAGGCCGCGCTCGACAAGGTGCTGCGCGACGCCGGCGCCGACGGCAGCCTGAAGGCGATTTCGCTCAAGTGGTTCGGCAGCGACGTCAGCCGCGCCGTGCCGGCCCAGCCTTAAGCGCACCCCGGCATGGAGCTGTTCGACCTGCTGCGCGAGGCCGCGCCCGTGATGCTGGTCGGGGCCGGCTATACGCTGCTGTTCGCCGTCGCGGCGATGGTCGGCGGCCTGGCACTCGGCTTTCCGGCGGCGATTTTGCGCATGGCGCCGTGGCGCGCGCTGCGCTGGCCGGCCAGCCTGTACGTGAGCGTGATGCGCGGCACGCCGCTGCTGGTGCAGATCTTCGTCATTTATTACGGCTTGCCGACGGTCGGCCTCGAATTTACCCCGGTCACGGCCGGCGTGCTGGCGCTGTCGCTCAATTCCGGTGCTTACTTGTCGGAAAGCTTGCGCGGCGCGATACAGAGCATATCCCCAGGGCAATGGCGGGCCAGCTTCAGCCTGGGCCTGTCGTACTGGCAGACGCTGCACCACATCGTGCTGCCGCAAGCGTTGCGCGTGGCGGTGCCGTCGATGGGCAATACTCTGATCAGCCTGATCAAGGATACCTCGCTGGTGTCGGTCATCACGATGACCGAATTGATGCTGGCGACCAAGGAAGTGATCGCGACCACCTTCCGTCCCTTGCCGCTATACATTGCCGCGGCCGCCATCTACTGGTGTTTGAGCCTGGCCTTCGAGGCGCTGCAACGGCGCGCCGAGCGCCGTCTTAACCGGCCGCACCACTAATTTCCTGGCGAATTCGCGCAGGATGGCGTGCCCGCTCGACACGGCGGCCACGCGCGTGCTAGTCTTGCCGATACAGTCACGCCAGATTAACGTGAGCGAGGTGAGATGGACAAGGAACTTGATCCGGCACCAAAAGGAAAGGCACGCAAGCGCGCGGGCGACTCGCCGCTACCGGGCGCGCGCTACATCCATCCTCCCAGCGCGGTGTTTTCCGAGCCGCCGGCGGGCTGCCAGCCCTTGCTCGACATCAGCGGCGTCAGCGTCGACCGCCTGCGCTATGAAGAAGAGCAGGCCTATTACAACGAACTCTATTTGCTGGCCCCGGTCGGCTATTTCCTGGTCGCCTTCGACAGCCAGATCCTGCAGGCCAACCTGGTCGGCGCCGACATGCTCGGCATCGAGCGCATCCATTGCGGCGCGCACCATTTCCGTTCCTTCATCGCCCCCGATTTCCTGCACGATTTCGAGCGCCTGTTGGGCCGCGCGCTGAACAGCCCCGAGCCGCGCCAGTGCCGCGTGCAGATGCGGCGCTGCGACGGCGAGCAATTTCACGTCACCTTGCTGGCGTCGGCCGACGGCGGCGGCCAGGCCTGCCGCGTGGTGGTCGAACGCGCCGAGGGCAAACTGGCCGCGCTCGAACGCAGCGAAGAACGCTTTCGCCGCATCGTCCACAGCGCCGAGGAAGGCATCTGGGAAATCGACGGCATGTCGTGCACCACCTTCGTCAATCCGAAAATGGCGGCCATGCTGGGCTATCCGATCGAAGCGATGCTGGGCCTGCCGCTGGTGGCCTTCATGGATGACGAGGGCAAGGCCATGTTGGAGCGCAATATCGCGCGGCGCCAGGAAGGCGTCGCCGAGCGCCACGAATTCAAGTTCTTGCACCACGACGGGCGCGCGGTGTGGACCACGATGGCCACCAATCCCATCTTCGACGCGGCCGGGCGCTACATCGGCGCGCTGGCGCTGGTGACCGACATCACCGGCAGCAAGCAATCGAACGAGCGGATCTGGCACCAGGCCAATTACGACGCGCTGACCGGCCTGCCCAACCGCCTGATGTTCCTCGACCGCCTGCAGCACGAAACGCGCAAGGCCGACCGCAACGCGGCCTTCCTGGCGCTGCTTTTCATCGACCTCGATCACTTCAAGGAAGTCAACGACCGCCACGGCCACGCGATGGGCGACCTGGTGCTGGTCGAGGCGACCCGCCGCATCGCCAGCTGCGTGCGCGGCACCGACACGCTGGCGCGCCTGGGGGGCGACGAATTCACCGTGATCCTGGCAGGGCTCGACCACGTCGGCAGCGTCGAGCGCATCGCGCGCACCATGGTGGCGTTGCTGGCCATGCCGTTCGACCTGAATGGCGAGAAGGCCTTCCTGTCGGCCAGCATCGGCATTGCCCTGTATCCGCCCGACGCGCCCGACCTGGATGCGCTGGTCGAACATGCCGACCAGGCCATGTACGCATCCAAGAACGCCGGGCGCAATCGCTACAGCTACTTCACGCCGGCGCTGCAGGAAGCCGCGCTGGCGCGCCAGAACATCGCAGTCGACCTGCGCGCGGCGATCGCGACGCAGCAGTTCGAAATCCTGTACCAGCCGATCGTGTCGCTGCAGACCGGGGCGGTGCACAAGGCCGAAGCGCTGCTGCGCTGGCGCCATCCGACGCGCGGCCTGCTCGGACCTGCCGAATTCATTCCGTTCGCCGAATCGAATGGCCTGATCGTCGAAATCGGCGACTGGGTGTTCCGCCAGGCGGCGGCGCAGGCGCAGCGCTGGCAGAAGTTGATCGATCCGGCGTTCCAGGTCAGCGTCAACAAGTCGCCGGTCCAGTTCCGCCGCGACGCCGATTTGTACCAGGGCTGGATCGATTGCCTGGCCGAGCTGGGCCTGCCGTCGCAGAGCATGGTCATCGAGATCACCGAGAGCGTGTTGATGGACGGCGTCGAACAGGTCGTCGAACGGCTGCGCCAGTACCGGGCGATGGGACTGCAGGTGTCGCTCGACGACTTCGGCACCGGCTACGCGTCGCTGTCGCACCTGAAGCGCTTCGACATCGACTTCGTCAAGATCGACCAGTCCTTCATCGCCACGCTGGAAAACGACGACGGCGACCTGGCGCTGTGCGAGGCCATCATCGTGATGGCGCACAAGCTGGGACTGAAGGTGGTGGCCGAGGGCGTGGAGACCAAGGTGCAGCGCGCGCTGCTGGTCGACGCCGGCTGCGACTACGCGCAGGGCTATATCTTTGCGCATCCGATGCCGGCCGCCGAATTCGAGGCCATGGCGATGGCGGCCATTCCGCAGCTGCCGCACTAGCGCTTACCCGACCCCGAAAATGATACAGGCCCCGCGAGCGGGGCCTGCAGGGTGTATCATGTCGTGGCGCTTACATGTTCGGGTAGTTCGGCCCGCCGCCGCCTTCCGGCGTAATCCACACGATGTTCTGGGTCGGATCCTTGATGTCACAGGTTTTGCAATGCACGCAGTTCTGCGCATTGATCTGCAGCTTGTCTTCGCCGGCGTCGGTCTTGATGAACTCATACACGCCGGCCGGGCAGTAGCGCGCTTCCGGACCGGCATAGGTGGCCAGGTTGACCGATACCGGCACGCTGGCGTTCTTCAGCGTCAGGTGGATAGGCTGGTCTTCGGCGTGGTTGGTGTTCGAGATGAACACCGACGACAGGCGGTCGAAGGTCAGCTTGCCGTCCGGTTTCGGATAGGCGATCGGCGCGTAGTTGGCGGCCGGCTTCAGGCACTCATGGTCGGCGTAGTCGCGGTGCAGCGTCCACGGCGCCTTGCCGCGCAAGATCAGCTGGTCGATGCCGGTCATGATCGAACCGAGGTACAGGCCTTTCGACAGCCACGGCTTGACGTTGCGCGCCACGTGCAGCTCTTCGTACAGCCACGACTTTTCAAACGCGGCCGGGAACGCCGCCAGTTCGTCGTGCTGGCGGCCTTCGCCCAGCGCGCCGAAAGCCGCTTCGGCGGCCAGCATGCCGGTCTTGATGGCGGCGTGGCTGCCCTTGATGCGGCTCATGTTGAGGAAGCCGGCGTCGCAGCCGATCAGCGCGCCGCCCGGGAACACCAGCTTCGGCAACGCTTGCAGGCCGCCGGCGGTGATTGCGCGCGCGCCGTACGAAATGCGCTTGGCGCCTTCGAAGAACGGCGCGATCGCTGGGTGCGTCTTGTAGCGCTGGAATTCTTCGTACGGCGACAAATACGGATTCTGGTACGACAGGCCGATCACATAACCGACCACGACCTGGTTGTTCTCCAAGTGGTACAGGAACGAGCCGCCGTAGGTGTCGCTCTTCAAAGGCCAGCCGGTAGTGTGGATCACCAGGCCGGGCTTGTGCCTGGACGGATCGATCTCCCACAGTTCCTTGATGCCGATGCTGTACGACTGCGGGTCCTTGCCCTTGTTCAGGTCATACTTGGCCATCAGTTGCTTGCCCAGGTGGCCGCGCGAACCTTCGGCGAACAGCGTGTACTTGGCGTGCAGTTCCATGCCCAGCTGGAAAGCGGCGGTTGGCACGCCATGGCGGTCCACGCCCATGTTGCCGGTCGCGACACCCTTGACCGAGCCATCGTCGTTGTACAGGATTTCGGCGGCGGGGAAGCCGGGGAAGATCTCCACGCCCAGCGCTTCGGCCTGCTGGCCCAGCCAGCGCGTCACGTTACCGAGCGAGATGACGTAGTTGCCGTGGTTTTCGAAGCAGGCGGGAATCGCGAAGCCGGGCGTGCGGAAGGCCTTCTTCTCGGTCAGGAACAGGATCCGGTCTTCGGTCACTTCGGTGTTCAATGGCGCGCCCAGCTCTTTCCAGTTGGGGATCAGCTCATTTAACGCGATCGGGTCCATTACGGCGCCGGACAATATGTGGGCGCCGATTTCGCCGCCTTTTTCCAGCACCACGACCGAGACTTCCTGGCCTTTTTCTGCGGCCAGCTGTTTCAGCCGGATCGCTGCGGACAAGCCCGCGGGGCCGCCGCCGACGACGACGACGTCGTATTCCATCGCTTCGCGCGGGCCGTATTGTTCGAGAATATTGATAGGCTCAGTCATGGTCTCATCATGGGAAGAAAAATTTAAGCACGAGTGTGCGGGAATTTGCCGGAGATTGCAACTTTGGCGCCATTTTACGGGGATTATTAGACCTCGCCATCTAATACCGTCGTTTTGTGACATGATTATGCTTTCGCCAGTCCCTGCGCAAGGCCATTTGCTTGGGCGACGCAAGCCTGCCTTGCAGGGCAGGCTCGTTACGCAGGGGCGCGGCCATGCCGCACCAATTCCCTGCTTCACCACCGCACAGGAGCCTAACGTGGGCATAGAAGTCAATTTTGAAGGAAAAATCGCGCTGGTCACCGGGGCCTCGAGCGGACTGGGAGCGCGCTTTGCCAAGGCGCTGGCCGGCGCCGGCGCCCAGGTCGTGCTGGCCTCGCGCCGTGTCAACCACCTCAAGGAGCTGCGCGCCGAGATCGAGGCCGATGGCGGCGCCGCCCATGTGGTGGCGCTCGACGTGACCGACATGGCCAGCATCAAGTCGGCCATCGCGCATGCCGAGACCGAAGCAGGGCCGATCGACATCCTGGTCAACAACTCGGGCGTCTCGACCACCCAGCGCCTGATCGACGTCACGCCCGAGGACTACGCCTATGTGATGGACACCAATTTGCGCGGTGCGTTTTTCGTCGCCCAGCAGACCGCCAAGCGCATGATCGCGCGCGCCAAGGGCGACCCGAAAAAACAGCATCGCATCATCAATATCGCGTCGGTGGCGGGGCTGCGCGTGCTGCCGCAGATCGGCGTCTACTGCATGAGCAAGGCTGGCGTAGTGCACATGACGAAAGCGATGGCGGTCGAGTGGGGCAAGTACAACATCAACGTCAACGCGATCTGCCCCGGCTACATTTCGACCGAGATCAACGAAGACTATTTCGCCACCGAGCAGGGCAAGAAGCTGATCGACATGCTGCCGCGCAAACGCCCTGGCAAGCCGGAAGACCTGGACGGCTTGCTGCTGTTGCTGGCGGCCGAGGAGAGCCACTTCATCAACGGCGCCATCATCACCGCCGACGACGGCATGACGGCCCAATGACGCAGCGGCTGGTCCACACGATGCGCATGCCGATCCGCTGGGGCGACATGGACGCGATGGGCCACGTCAACAACACCATCTACTTCCGCTATTTCGAGACGGCGCGCATCGCCTGGTTCGACCAGATCGACTGTGCGCCCGATGCGGGCGGGCAGGGGCCGGTCATCATCAGTGCCAACTGCAGCTTCCTGAAGCAGCTGACCTATCCGGGCGAGATCGAAGTGCGCACGCTGGTCGGCCCGCCCGGGTGTTCCAGCTTCGGCATGACGCATGAAATCCGCCTGGTCGGCGCCGACGGCGAACCGGGCGCGCTGCACGCCGAAGGTGGCGCCAAGGTGGTGTGGGTCGATTTTCCTGCCCAAAAATCGGTTCCGCTGCCCGAGCCGATACGCGCGCTGCTGCCAGCGCCTGCGCCGGACGCTTAGCCGGCTCCGATCGCATTCGCCAGCGCCCTGGCATGCGCACAGCGTTTACAGACGGGCGGTGACCATAACGAATAAAGTGGATTGGAAGGTTTGATCAAATCTCGGACCTCCCAGTGACGAATGACTGCCTGCGCGCGAAGCCGCCTTGTTGGTTGCTTTTCGCAGCGCGGACGAACGTGCCCGGCTGTCCATGGAAATCATGGCCGACGTTGCACTCAAGGTCGCCGATGAATGTGCGGCGCGCGAGCGGTGCGAAGTAGTCGACATCACGTCGCGCCGATCGCCCGACCATCAGCCAAGTTAGCGACGTGGGTAGTCGGTTCCGGCTACGGCTTGAACTTCGCCAGCCGGCGCCGAATAGGCTCGTCCCGCGTCCTGGCTTGTGCTTATTCTTTCACTGCCGGTCCTGGTACGGCTGGCGCCGGCTCAGCCGTCGGCGGCACTTTCGGTTTGAACTCATTCGACGCCGGTGCGGCTGGCGCTGGCGCTACCACCGGGGCCGCCGCAGTTTTCGGCGCCTTGAACAAGGGCTTCATGGTCGATTCGGCCGGCGCCGCCTGGACTGCAGGATCCACAACTGCGGGGGCCGCTACTGTCGGAATAGTGGCTGGCACAACGACTGCTGGCGCCGTTTGTGGCACTGTGGCAGGCTGCGCTGCAGGCGCCTTGAACGGCGCTTTCACGGTGGTGGCTGGCGGCACGGACGGTGCGGTGACGGCTGGAACCGCCGCCGGCTGCACTGGCGGGGTGGCCACGGCCGGTGTTGCTGCGGCCGGCGCCACTTGCGCCACGGCCACGGCCGACGGGGCGACAACGGCTGGAGCAGCAACTGGCGCCGCAACTGGCGTTGTCGTTGCCGGCGCCGTCTGCGGCGCCACGATTGCAGGCTGGCTGGCGGGTGTCTTGAACATCGGCTTCATGGCCGGATCGGCTGGCGTTGGCTGCACTGGCGGCGCCGCTGGTGCTGGTGCGAGGGGTGCCGGAGTAGCTGCTGCCGGAGTAGCTGCTGCCGGAGCAGCTTGCACCGGGGTGGCAACCGGCTGCGGCGTGGTGGACAGCGGCTTCATGATCGGCTCGACCACGATTGGAGCAACAGGGACTGCCGGCGCCACCGCCGCGCCGGCGACCGGTGCGGCGGCAGGCGTGGCTTGCGGAACTGGCGCCGCAGGCACTGTCGGTGCAACAGCCGCACCAGGCACGGCCGGGACGGCAGTGCCCGGCCGCGTGATCACGCCGATCGGCGCCGCCTGCGGCATGCCGACCACGGCGCCCAATGCCGCCGGGCTAGGCGCGGCGGCGTCGATGATTGGGGCGGCTTCGACTGGCTGCGGCACGAAGGCTTCCTGTTCCAGGCTCTTGCATTCATTGGCCAGCTGGCGGTTCATGCGCGAATCGAGCAGCATGCCCTTGGCCGGAATGCCGATCCAGACCAGGCCGAAATTCGGGTTCTCGAAGCGGTCGGCGCCGGTGGTGGTGCCAACCCGGGTCAGCCGGTGCAAGCGCTTTTTCCAGCGCAGCGCCAGGTGCGCGCTGTCTGCTTCATTGGTGTAGATCGTAATGCTGGCGCCAAGTTCGCAATTGAACTGCATTACCTTGTTGTCCTTGATGTCCGGCTCGTCTTCGGGCGTGGCCGGGCGGATCGAACCTTCGTCGCCGGCCAGCACCTTGACTTTGGATTTGCTGCTTTTGGACTTGGCCTTGGCTGGCTTTTTCGCGTCGGCGGCGCTAGCCGGCGCTGCGCACAGCGCGGTCGCCGCCATCGAAATGCCGAGGGCGAGCAGGGTCTTGCTAATCAGGTGGGCCATCAAGTAGGTTCCGAATGTGTGTCGTGATTGACTATTGTGATGGCGGCGTCGGGCAAAGCCAGTCGCCAGTTTCGCGTGCTGTAGAACCGTCCAATAATAGCGAGCTGGCGCGGTCGTGCAAGCGCCCATTCTGCAAGTTTGATCAGTTCGATGGCGCGCGTGACGTCTTGCACGCTGTCTGCTTGATCGGGCACACCACTGTCTCCAACCAATTTTGTTCTTTGTGCGGGACGGCATGGTTCAAGGACTTGGCGCTGCCGAGCCCGGCCTACTCTTTTCGCTCCGCTCAGCAGGTCAAAATGAACATCTGTTGTTCCTGCGATCATTCATTGCTGCATTGCAACTAAAGCTATGTGTGCGCCATGGCTCTCGCATATAATTTCACTTTTGTTCGAAAGGCGCCGTCCCGGGCGCAGACCATGAGGAAGTGCGTACCAGCATGCGTGTCAACGACGTCCATTTTTCCATCGCCAGGCACGCTGCCTGGGCGCCCGGCCTGACCACGCCGGAAGCCTGGCAGGCCTGGGCCGGCGCGCCCCATCTGATCGCCATGGGCGAAGATGCGCCGGTGCGCCAGCTCGCGCCGATGCTGCGTCGGCGCGCCGGCACGCTCGGCAAGATGGCGCTCGAGGTGGCCTATCAGTGCATGGAAGGACTGGCCAATGTCCCCACCGTGTTTTGCTCGCGCCACGGCGAAGTCGCGCGCGCCGTGGGACTGCTCACCGACCTGGCGCGCGACGAACCCTTGTCGCCGACCGCCTTCGGGCTGGCCGTGCATAACGCCAATGCCGGCCTGTTCTCGATCGCGCGCGGCGAGCGCAGCAACCATATCGCCGTCGCGGCCGGCAGCGCCACAGTCGAACATGCCGTGATCGAGGCCTGCGGTTTGCTGGCCGACGGCGCGCCGATGGTGCTGCTGGTGGCCTGCGACGCCAGCCTGCCGCCGCCGCTGGAACGCTTCGAGGAGTGCGACGAGCAGCCGCACGCGTATGCCTGGCTGATGGTGCCGGCAGCCGAGCGCGCGATCCGGCTGGCCTGGCGCGCCGACCCCGGCGCACATGCGTCGCCCAGGCAGCCAGGCGCGCTCGAAGTGCTGCAATTTCAGATCAGCGGTCAGACGCGCATGGAGCGCGCGGCCGACCGGCGGCGCTGGACCTGGACGCGCGATGACTGAACGCGTTGGGCGTTACTGGCGGGTCGTCGCCACCGCGATCGGTTTCACCTGGTTCGGCCTTGCGGGCCTGGTGCTGCGTTTGCTGCTGTTTCCCTTGCTGGCATTGCTGGTGCATCCGCGCGAGGCGCGCGTGCGTGCGGCGCGCGGCCTGATTCGCCACACGTTGCGCGCGTTCGTCGGCATGCTGCGCCTGCTCGGCATATTGCGCTTTGAGATCGTCGGGCTCGACAAACTGGCGCGCAGCGGCTTGCTGATCGTGGCCAACCATCCGACGCTGATCGACACGTGTTTCCTGATGGCGTTCGTGAAGAACGCCGACTGCATCGTCAAGAGCGGCCTGCTGCGCAATCCCTTCACCGGCGGCGCGGTGCGCACCGCGCGCTACCTCGCCAACGACCAGGGCGCGCAACTGGTCGAAGATGGCATCGCCTCGCTGCGCGCAGGCAGCAATCTGATCGTTTTCCCGGAAGGCACCCGTACCCCGACCAGCGGCGCCAATGCGCTCAAGCGCGGCGCCGCCAACATTGCCGTGCGCGGCGGCATTGCGCTCACGCCGATTCGGATCCGCTGCCGGCCGACGATGCTGGCCAAAGGTGTGCCGTGGTGGCGCGTGCCTGTGCGGCGCTCGAGCTTTCATTTCGAAGTTGGCGACGACATCCAGGTCGCGCGCTTCACCGACGGCGGCGTCCCGGACCCGATCGCGGCGCGCCGCCTGACCGACTACCTTCAACAATACCTTACCCAAGAAAGCGCGAACCATGCTTGAACAAGAAGTGAAACAACTGATCATCGAAGTACTGCAGCTCGAAGACGTCACCGTGGCCGACATCGACAGCGATGGCGCCCTGTTCGTCGACGGACTCGGACTCGATTCGATCGATGCGCTTGAAATCGGCGTGGCGCTGCAAAAGCGCTACGGCATCACGCTGTCGGCCGAGGCCGAGGACACGCGCCGCCATTTTGCCTCGGTGCGCGCGCTGGCCGCATTGATCGAAGCGAACCGGACCAAATAAGGAGCTGCCATGGTCGATATCAGCACAATGAACCAGGATGCCCTGTTCACGTGGGTCGCCGATCTGCTGACCGAGATGTTCGAGCTCGATCGCCAGGCCCTGACTCCGGCTTCGTCGCTGTACGACGATCTCGATATCGACAGCATCGACGCGGCCGACCTGGCCGTGACCATGACCAAACTGACCGGACGGCGCATCGCGCCGGCGGTATTCAAGTCGATCCGCACGATCGGCGACGTGGTCAATGCGCTGGCCGGCCTGGCCGCGGAGCAGCCGTCATAAAGTCGCCGTTGCTGGCCGCGCTGACGGTCGTGCTCACCGTGCTTTACCCGCTGCTGATCTGGTTCGGGCATGGGCGGGTCGAGCCGCGCTGGCTCGCTTGCGTGCTGCTGCTGGCGGCGGCGAGCCGCGTGCCGTCGCTGAAGGTGAGCGCGCTGGCGCGCTGGTCGGCGTTTGGCGCTCTGCTGCTGGCCGGAGCCGCGGTGGCGGCCAACGCGATGCTGCCCTTGAAGCTGTATCCGGTGCTGGTCAACGCCGCGCTGCTGGCCGCCTTCGGCTACAGCCTGTTCGTGCCGCCATCGATGATCGAACGCCTGGCGCGCCTGCGCGAGCCCGATTTTCCGGATGCCGCGATCGGCTATACGCGCCGCGTGACGCAGGTGTGGTGTGTTTTCTTCGTCTTCAACGGCACGCTCGCGCTGGTCTTGGCGCTGTGGAGTACCGAGGCCCTCTGGTCGCTGTACACGGGCGTCATATCGTATCTGCTGATGGGCCTTCTGCTGGGCGGCGAACTGCTGCTGCGGCGGCGCTTCAAACGGCTGCACCATGTCTGATTTTTTCCTTGATATCGAACGGCGCGGTCCCCATGCGCTGACCGGCTGGCGCGACGGACGCGCGGTCCTGCACGGCGAATTTCTCGCGCGGACGGCGGCCTGGCGCGCGCTGGCGCTGCGTACACCGGGGCACAGCGTGGCTTTGTACCTGGCCGATAGCATCGAGTTCGGCGCGGCGCTGATGGGCGCCTGGCTGGCCGGGAAAACCGTCTGGCTGACGGCCGATACGCTGCCGGCCAGCTGCGCCGCGCTGGCCGTTTCGGTGGACGCGTTTTTCGGCGAATTCCCCGACGAATTCCGGCCTGCGCTGCCGGCCGCGGACGACGCCTGCGAGCTGGCCTGGCACGCAGCCGCGCCGGCGTTTTCGGCGCTGGTCGTGCATACCTCGGGCAGCACCGGCGCCGCGCAGGCGATCCCGAAGCAATTCTCGCAGCTGAGCGCCGAAGTGGCGACGCTGGAGACGCAATTTGGCGCGTTGCTTGGGCCGAGCGCGATCGTGGCGACCGTCTCGCACCAGCATATCTATGGCCTGCTGTTCAAGGTGCTGTGGCCGCTCGCTGCTGGCCGCCCGATCCATGCTCACAGTCTGTTCTTTCCCGAGCAGCTGGCGCAAGCGCTGGGGCAGGGGCGCTGCGCGCTGGTCGCCAGTCCGGCGCACCTGAAACGCCTGCCCGACCACATCGACTGGCAGGCAGCTGCCGCCAATCTGCGTGCCGTGTTTTCGTCGGGCGGCATGCTGGAACCCGAGGCGGCAGCCAACGCCAGCGACTTGCTCGGCAAGGTACCGGTGGAAGTGTACGGCAGCTCGGAGACGGGCGGCATCGGCTGGCGCCAGCGGCTTGCGGGCGACGCTGGCGGCTGGCAGGCCTTGCCCGGCGTTTCCTGGCGTGCCGGCGCCGACGGCCTGCTCGAAGTGCAGTCGGCGCATGCCGGCGACTGCTGGGTGGCGCTGGCCGACCGGGTGGCGCCGGCGGACAGCGGTGGTTTTCTGCTGCTCGGGCGCAGCGACCGGATCGTCAAGGTGGAAGAAAAGCGCATTTCGCTCGACGCGCTGGAGGCTGCGCTGCTTGCATGCCCGCTGGTGCTGGAGGCGCGCATGGTCTTTTGTCCGGAAGCGCGCGGCCAGCGGCCAGGTCTGGCGGCCATCGTGGTGCCGTCCGCCGAGGGTCGGGCGCTGCTGGCGTCCGAGGGCAAGCTGGCGCTGAACCGGCGCCTGCGCGCGCTGCTCGCTGCCACCGTGGAGGCGGCCGGTCTGCCGCGCCGCTGGCGCTATCCGGCCCAGCTGCCGCTCGACGCCCAGGGCAAAAGCCCCCACGCGCTGCTGCTCGCCCTGTTCGACGAGGGCACTGGCGAACGGCCGTCGCTGCCGGGTGTGCGCGTGCTGGAGTCGGCGCCGCTGCGCGTGCTGCTGGAAGTGCGGGTGCCGCCCGATCTGCTCTATTTCGACGGCCATTTCAAAGACGCGCCGGTTTTGCCCGGCGTCGCGCAGCTCGATTGGGCGATCCACTTCGGGCGCGCGCATTTTTCGCTGCCGCCGCAATTCCACGCGGTGCTCGCGCTCAAATTCCAGCAGATGATCGGCCCCGGCCAGGTGGTGTCGCTAGAACTGCTGCACGAGCAGGCCAAAGGCAGCCTGAAGTTTCGCTATTTTTCGGAGGCCGGTCCGCATTCCGGCGGTCGCATTCTTTTTCAGTAAGGACCCACGTTGAACATGTTTAAGCCAGCAGTGGTGATTCCGGTGTACGACCACGAACATGCGGTCGGCGCAGTGCTGCGCGCGGTGCTGGCGCACGGCGTGCCGTGCATCCTGGTCGACGACGGCAGCTCGCCCGGCTGCGCGCGCTTGCTCGATGAGCTGGCCGCGGCGGCGCCCGGCCAGGTGCTGTTGGTGCGCCATGCGCGCAACGAGGGTAAGGGCGCTGCCGTGATCAGCGGCTTTCGGCGCGCCGCGCAGGAAGGCTATACCCATTTGCTGCAGATCGACGCCGACGGCCAGCACAACACCGACGATATTCCGCGCTTCCTGGTGCTGGCCGAACGCCATCCCGAGGCGGTGATCGCCGGCTGTCCGCAGTTCGACGCCTCGGTGCCGGCGGCGCGCCTGTATGGGCGCTACCTGACCCACGCCTGCGTCTGGATGAACACGATGTCGCTGGCGATCCGCGATTCGATGTGCGGTTTTCGCGCCTACCCGGTCGCTGCCGTGATGGCGCTGGCGGCGCGCCGCCAGATCGGCCAGCGCATGAACTTTGACACCGACATCCTGGTGCGCCTGTACTGGGACGGGCTGGAGGTGGTCAACCTGCCCACGCCGGTGCGCTATCCGCTTGACGGCGTATCGCACTTTCGCATGGTGCGCGATAACGCGCTGCTGACGCGCATGCACATCACCCATTTGTTCGGCATGCTGTGGCGCCTGCCTTCTTTGCTGGGGCGTACATGGCGCAAGCGATGAAACCGGACGGCCGGGGGCACTGGGCCTCGCTCAACGAATTCGGCTTCACGGCCGGCATGCGTTTGCTGTTCTGGATTTTTCGGATCGGCGGCCGCTGGCCGTTTCGGCTGATACTGTATCCGGTGCTGGCCTGGTTCGTGCTCACCAAACCGCTCGCACGGCGCGCGTCGCATGCCTACCTGGCGCGGGTCGGCGTGCGCAGCGACTTCCTCGGCGTGCTGCGCCACTTCGCCTCGTTTGCCGAAAACATCCTCGACCGGATGATACTGTGGGGCGGCCTGTTCAAGGGGGACGTGAAGTTCTTCGGGATCGAGGCCATGCTCGAGTTGATCGAGCGCGGCACCGGCGCGCTACTTCTGAGCTCGCACGTGGGCAACGCCGAGTTATGCCGGGTGCTGTCGCGCCAGCGCAGCGGCCTGAAACTGACGGTGCTGGTACACACGCGCCACGCCCCCGCGTTCAACGCTATGATGGGCCGGATCGACCCGCGCAGCCAGCTCAATTTGCTGCAGGTGACGGAGATGACGCCAGCCATGGCGATCCTGCTGGCCGAGCGGATAGCGCAGGGCGAGTTCGTGGTGATCGCAGGCGACCGGGTGCCAGTGACCAAAGTGCCGCGCGTCGCCTACGCCAGCTTCCTCGGGCGAAAAGCGGCGTTTCCGGTCGGCCCGTACATCATGGCCAGCGTGCTGCAATGTCCGGTTTACCTGATTTTTGCGCTGCGGCGCGGGAAGCAATACGAGATTCACTGTGAGCTGCTGCGCGAGTCGGTCAGCCTGCCGCGCAAGGACCGCGCGCCAATGCTGGAGCAGCTCGCCGGCGATTACGCGGCGCGCCTGGAGTATCACTGCCGGCGCGCACCGCTCGAATGGTTCAATTTTTTCGATTTTTGGCATACCCCCGAACTGGATAACACTGATGCATCCCGCTGAACTGAACAACTCCCAACGCGTGGTCCGCTTTGACCGCGACCGGCTCACGCTGGAAGACATCGTCGACATCGCCCGCGGCAGCGCCAGGGCGGTGCTGTCAAACGACCCGGCGTTTCGCGCCGCGATCGCGCGCGGCGCCGACTTCCTCGATCGCCTGCTGCGCGAGGACGGCACCATCTACGGCGTCACCACCGGCTATGGCGACTCGTGTACCGTGATCGTGCCGCCCGAGCTGGTGGCCGAACTGCCGCACCACCTGTACACCTACCACGGCTGCGGCCTTGGCGAATACCTGACGCCGGCCCAGACCAGGGCGGTGCTGGCAGTGCGCCTCGCTTCGCTGTCGAAGGGCTTCTCAGGCGTGTCGGTGGAATTGCTGGAACAGATCGCGCGCCTGCTCGACGCCGGCCTGCTGCCGCTGATCCCAAGCGAAGGCTCGGTCGGCGCCAGCGGCGACCTGACCCCGTTGTCGTATCTGGCGGCCGTGCTGTGCGGCGAACGCGAAGTGTGGCGCGACGGCGTGCAGATGCCGGCCGCGCAAGCGCTGGCCGAGGCGGGCATCGCGCCGCTGCGGCTGCGCCCGAAGGAAGGCCTGGCCATCATGAACGGCACCGCCGTGATGACGGCGCTGGCCTGCCTGGCCTACGACCGCGCAGCCTACCTGACGCGCCTGTGCACCCGGATCACGGCGATGGCCTCGTTCGCGCTGGACGGCAACGCGCACCACTTCGACGAAACCCTGTTTTCGGTAAAGCCGCATCCCGGCATGCAGGGCGTGGCCGGCTGGCTGCGCGCGGACCTGTCGGTCGGCGCGGCAGAGCGCAATGGACAGCGCCTGCAGGACCGCTATTCGATCCGCTGCGCGCCGCATGTGATCGGTGTGCTGGCCGACGCGTTGCCGTTCTTCCGCCAGTCGATCGAAAACGAACTCAATAGCGCCAACGACAATCCGATCATCGACGCCGAGGGCGAACGCGTGCTGCACGGCGGGCACTTCTACGGCGGCCATATCGCGTTCGCGATGGACAGCATGAAGAACACGGTGGCCAACCTGGCCGACCTGCTCGACCGCCAGATGGCGCTGATGGTGGACAGCCGCTACAGCCACGGCTTGCCGGCCAACCTGTCGGCGGTGCAGGGGCCGCGCGCGGCGATCAACCACGGGCTCAAGGCGCTGCAGATCAGCGCCTCGGCCTGGACCGCGGAAGCGCTGAAGCTGACTATGCCGGCTTCGGTGTTTTCGCGCTCGACCGAGTGCCACAACCAGGACAAGGTCAGCATGGGCACGATCGCCGCGCGCGACTGCCTGCGCGTGCTCGAACTGACCGAACAGGTGGTGGCGGCGCTGCTCATTACGGTGCGCCAGGGCGTGTGGCTGCGCTGTCGCCTGGATCCATCGCTGGTCCTGCCGCCGGCGCTGGCCGCCATGATGGACGTGCTGGGACAGGACATTGCGCCGATCGAGGAAGACCGCCGCCTCGAGCCCGACCTGCGCCTGCTGATCGAACGCACCCGTGCGCAAGCCTGGACGCTGTATGCGTAGAACCAGGGCCGCGAGCCGTTGGTCGACCGAGGTGGAGATCGTGGTGCAGTTCTACGACCTCGACCCGATGCTGATCGTCTGGCACGGCAATTACGTCAAATACCTGGAGGTGGCGCGCTGCGCGCTGTTTGACAGCATTGACTATAACTATCCGCGGATGAAGGAATCCGGCTACGCCTGGCCGGTGATCGAACTGCAGCTGCGCTACGCCGGGCCGGCCACCTTCGGCCAGCGCCTGACGGTGCGCGCCGACATCGTCGAGTGGGAAAACCGCCTGAAGATCGATTACTTGATCAGCGACGCCGCCAGCGGCAAGCGCCTGAATCGCGCCAGCACCACCCAGGTGGCAGTCGACATCGCCAGCGGCGCCATGTGCTATTACTCGCCCGCTATTCTGTTTGAAAAACTCGGAGTCCAGCCAACATGAAACGATTTTTTGCAGTCCTTTGCCTGGCAGCCGCCAGCGCCACTGCCACTGCGGCCCCCGCGCCGCTCGCCAAGATCGAAGCCATGCTGGCCAAGCCCGAGCAAATGTGCGGCCGCTTCGACCAGACCAAGCAGCTGGCCGGCATGAAGCGTCCGCTGGCGTCGAGCGGCCGTTTCTGCGTGGTGGCCGGCAAGGGCGTCCTGTGGCGCACGCTCAAACCGTTCGCGAACACCTTGCGCCTGACGCGCGACGAAATCGTGACCTACCAGGGCGAGCGCGTGGCGATGCGCCTCGAGGCCAAGCAGGAGCCGACCGTCCGGATGATCAACAGCGTGCTGTTCGCGATGCTGGGCGGCGACCTGAAACAGCTCGAAACGCTGTTCGAGATCGACGGCAGCATCGACACCGACTGGCACGTGGCGCTCAAGGCGCGCCAGCCGGGACTGGCCAAGGCGATCGGCGCGATCTCGCTTGATGGCGCCACCTACGTCAAGAATATCCACATCGTCGAGGCCAGCGGCGACCGCACCGACATCGTGTTTTCCGAGATTAATACCGGGCCAGCTGCACTGCTGCCCGAAGAGGCGGCGCTGCTGTGAGTGGCCGCCGCGCGCTGGCGCTGTGCTGGGCACTGGTGGTATGCCTGCTGGTCGGGCATAACGCCTATCTGTGGCTGGGTCAGCGCATCGTGCCCGATACCGACATCCTGGCCCTGCTGCCGGTGCAGGAGCGCGACCCGGTGCTGCAGCAATCCTTCACCCGCATGGTCGACGCGGCCCAGCAGCGCGTGATCGTGCTGGTCGGCGCGCCCGCCTGGGAAGACGCCACGCGCGCCGCCGATGCCTACAGCGCCGCGCTGGCGACGCGGCCCGACCTGCTGGTGCAGGCAACGCCGTCCGAACAGATGCAGGCCGACTGGCTGGCGCCGTTCCAGCGCCACCGCCTGGTGCTGTTGACGGCGCAGCAGGAACGCGAGCTGGCCAGCGCGCCGCCGCAGCAATGGACCGACGGCGCGCTGGCGACGCTGTATGGCGCCTTCTCGGGACCGAAACTGGGCGCCTTCCGCGACGACCCGTTCGGCCTGTTTTCGGGCTGGGTCCAGCAGCGCGCGCAGGAAACTCCGGTGCGTCCGCGCGACGGCCGCCTGTTCGTGGCCGACGCCACCCGCCAATACGTGCTGCTGGCAGTCACGCTCAAGCAGGGCGCATTTTCGATGGTCGCGCAAGACGCCGTGATGCCGCTGCTGGACCGGGCCAAGGCCGCGGCCCTGCTCGCGGTGCCTGCGGCCGACGTTATCCAGGCGGGCGTGGTGCTGCATGCCGCCGCAGCCGGCCGCCAGGCGCACGGCGAGATGTCGACCATCGGCATCGGCTCGCTGCTCGGCATCGTGCTGCTGACATGGCTGACCTTCCGTTCGCTCAAGCCGATTTTCCTGATCCTGCTGACGATCGCGATCGGTTTCCTCGGTTCGATGTCGGTGTGCTGGCTGCTGTTCGGCCGTATTCATTTGCTCACGCTGGTGTTCGGTGCAAGCCTGATCGGGGTGGCGCAGGATTACGGCATTTATTTTCTGTGCAACCGGCTCGGCGCTGACCCGGCGCTCGACTCGGCAGGTCTGCTCAAGCGCCTGATGCCAGGCCTGGCCCTGACGCTGTTGACCACCGTGATCGGTTACCTGGGGCTGGCGCTCACGCCGTTCCCTGGCTTGCGCGCGATGGCGGTGTTTTCCGCGGTTGGCCTGGTGTTCGCCTGGCTGACGGTGGTGTGCTGGTTTCCGCAGATGGTCGGTGGCGGCACGCTCAAGAGCGGGCGCCTGGCCTTGCGCTACGGCGCCATGCTGGCGCACTGGCCGCGCCTGCGCGCCAAGCGCACTTCGATGGCCGTGCTGCTGGCGTTCGCACTGGTGGCCGCGCTGGGCGTGTCGCGGCTGGGCGTGAACGACGATATCCGTTCGCTGCAAAATCCGCCCGCCAACCTGGTGCGCGACCAGATCAAGCTGGGCAAACTGCTCGACGCGCCGACCCCGGTGCAGTATTTTCTGCTGCGGGCCGCCTCGGCCGAACTGCTGCTGCAGCGCGAGGAGGCGCTCAAGCTGCGCCTCGACGCCCTGATCGACGCGCACCAGATCAGCGGCTACCAGGCGATCTCGAACTGGGTACCGTCGGCACAGGCGCAAGCGCGCCGCCGCGCGCTGGTCGAAGCCAAGTTGCTGGGCGAGGGCGGCCCGTTGGCGGTGCTGGCGAACAGCATCGGCGAGGACGCGGCCTGGGTCGCCGCCACGCGCGCGCACCTGCTCGACGCTGGCGCGCCGCTGACCGTCGATGAATTCATGCGCAGCGCGCCAAGTGAACCATGGCGCCATCTGTGGCTGGGCAAGATAGGCGGCGAATACGCCAGCATCGTCGCACTGCGCGGCCTGGGTACGGCCGGCACGCCGCAAGTGCGCGCCGCCGCGGACGGCATGGCCGGCGTGCAGTGGGTCGACAAGGTCGCCGAGATCTCGTCGGTGCTGGGGCGCTACCGGGAAAACATGGGCTGGGTCGCATTGGGCGCCTACGTGCTGGTGTTCGTGCTGCTGCTGGCCCGCTACCGGGGCGCCGCCTGGCGCGTGCTGGCCCCGGCCGCCGTCGCCAGCATCGCCACGCTGGCCTTGCTTGGGCTCGCTGGCCAGAGCATTCAGCTATTCCATGTGCTGGCCCTGATGCTGTTGCTCGGTGTGGGCGTCGATTACGGCATCTTCATGCATGAGCGGCCCGGCCTGCGCGACGCCGCGCCGTGGCTGGCGGTCGGCCTGTCGGCGGCCAACACGATTTTGTCATTCGGCCTGCTTGGCCTGTCCCGCACTCCCGCATTGCAGGCCTTCGGGCTGACGATGTTAATCGGAACAGCGCTGGTATGGCTGCTGGTTCCCTGTTTTTCGACTACCCACGAAAGCGATCATGGACCAGAATACCCAGTGTGAACAGACCGAGATCCTGATCATCGGCGCGGGCCCGTCCGGCGCAGTAGCCGCCGCGCTGCTGCGCCAGCAGGGGCGCGCCGTGCTGGTGCTCGAACGCGAGCAGTTTCCGCGCTTTTCGATCGGCGAGAGCCTGCTGCCGCAAAGTATGGCCTACCTCGAGCAGGCCGGCATGCTGCGCGCCGTGGTCGAAGCGGGCTTCCAGTACAAGAACGGCGCCGCCTTCATGCGCAACGGCTGCTACACCGATTTCGATTTCCGCGACAAACACGGCGAAGGGTGGGCCACCACCTACCAGGTGCAGCGCGCCGATTTCGACCATTTGCTGGCCAAGGAGGCTGAGCGCTTCGGCGCCGTGATCCGCTATCGTCACGAAGTCTATGCGGTCGACCTCGACGGTGCGCGCCCGCGCGTGTCGGTCAAGGCCCCGGACGGCCAGTGCTACGATGTGGAGGCCGACTTCATGCTCGACGCGAGCGGTTTCGGGCGCGTTTTGCCGCGCCTGCTGAATCTGGAGTCGCCGTCCGGCTTTCCGGTGCGCGGCGCCATCTTCGCGCACGTGCAGGACGCCATCACCGATCCCATCTTCGACCGTAACAAGATCCGCGTGACGGTCCATCCCGAACACGACGATGTCTGGTACTGGACGATCCCGTTCGCCGGCGGACGCTGCTCGCTCGGCGTGGTCGCCGAGACGGCCTTCCTCGATCGTTTCGAGGGCACGCCGACCGAGCGCCTGCGCGCCATCGTCGGCGAAGACCCATCGCTGCAAGCCTTGCTGGCCAACGCCGGCTGGGATACGCCGGCGCGCCAGATCACCGGCTATTCGGCGAATGTCGCATCGTTGTGGGGCAAGGGCTATGCGCTGCTGGGCAACGCGGGAGAATTCCTCGATCCGGTGTTTTCGTCGGGCGTGACGATCGCCGTCAAATCGGCCAGCATGGCCGCCGCCGTCTTGCAGCGCCAGTACGCCGGCGAGCAGGTCGACTGGCAGGCCGAGTATGGTGCGCCGCTGCGCAAGGGCGTCGACACCTTCCGTTCCTTCGTCAATGCATGGTACGCGGGCGGCTTCCAGAAGATCATCTTCCATGGCGACAAACAGCCGGCCGTGCGGCGCATGATTGCCGCCATCCTGGCCGGCTACGCGTGGGACGAGAGCAATCCGATGGTCAAGGAAACGGCGCGCCGCCTGGCGGCACTGGAGGCATTGTGCGAGCCAAGCTAATTATCCTGGCGCTGCTGCTGGCCGGCTGCGCGACGCCGCCGGCGCCCAAACGCCTGGGCCTGAAACTGGCCCCGGCCGCGCTCGGGCAGTCGATCAGCCTGCAGCAGCACCTGAAGGTCGAGCGCGGCGGGCGTATCGACGAACTCGATGCCGCGCTCGAAGTGGATCCGGCCCGGCTCGAGCTGGTCGGACTGGCGTTCGGCCAGCGCGTGCTCACCTTGCATTACGATGGCAAGGAGATGACCACCTGGCGCCACTTCATGTTGCCGGCGCAGGTGCGCGCCGACGACGTGCTGGAAGACCTGCAGCTGACCCTGTGGCCGGCCGATGCGATCAATGCGGCGCTGCCGGCTGGCTGGCGCGTCGAAGACCACGGTCTGCGCCGTACCGTTTATCATGACGCCGGCGCCGTCACCGTCATCGACTACAGCGGCATGCCGCGCTGGAGCGGCACCGCGGTGCTGGAAAACCTGACCTACAAATACCGGCTGACGATCCAGTCGGCCCCTTGAACCGGAACGTCATGAAGATTTACCTGAACGAATGCGGCGTGGTTTGCGCACTGGGACAAAGCCACGCCGAGATCAAGCGCCGCTTGTTCGACGAGCCTGTCGGCTCGCTGACGACGACCGACGCCTGGTCGCCCGGCCGCGTGCTGGCACTGGGCTGCGTCGACGGCGCGCTGCCCGAGCTGGCGGCGCTGCCGCCCGAACAGCGCAGCCGCAATAATGCACTGGCGCTGGCCGCGCTGGCGCAGATCCGCGCGGGCGTGGACGCGGCGATCGCGCGCTACGGCGCCGACCGGGTTGGCGTGGTGGTCGGCACCAGCACCTCCGGCGTGGCGGCCACCGAGCGCGCCTTGCGCAGCTTTGTCGAGCAGGGCGAGTTTCCGGCCGATTTTTATTACGCGCAGCAGGAAATGGGCTCGCCGGCGGCCATGCTGGCCGAACAGCTGGGCATCGGCGGTCCTGCCTACACCCATTCGAGCGCCTGCTCGTCGAGCGCCAAGGCGATGGCCAGCGCGGCGCGCCTGATCCGCATGGGCCTGTGCGATGCCGTCATCACCGGCGGCGTCGATAGCCTGTGCGCCTTCACGGTGGCCGGCTTCACGGCGCTCGAATCGGTCAGCGCGGCGCCGTGCAATCCGCTCAGCGCCAACCGCCACGGGATCAACATCGGCGAAGGCGCCGCCCTGTTTTTGATGAGCGGCGAAGCGGCCGCGGTGGCGCTGTGCGGCTGGGGCGAATCGTCCGACGGCCATCACATGTCGGCACCCGACCCGTCCGGCGCCGGCGCGCGTCTGTCGATCGACCAGGCGCTCACGCGCGCCGGCGTGTCGGCCGACCAGATCGACTACATCAATATGCACGGCACCGCCACGCGCCAGAACGACGCGATGGAGTCCGGTGTCATCGACGCCATGTTCGGTCCAACGGTGGCGGTCAGTTCGACCAAGCCGTTCACCGGCCACACGCTGGGCGCCGCCGCCGCGATCGAAGCGGCCATTTGCTGGCTGGCGATGCAGGACGATAATGCGCTGGGCAAGCTGCCGCCCCATCTGTGGGATGGCGAGCAGGACCCGGCGCTGCCGGTGCTGAACGTGGTAGCGCGCGGGACGCAGCTTGGCCGTCCGCTGCGCTGGGCGCTCAGTAATTCATTCGCTTTCGGCGGCTCCAATGCGACCCTGGTGTTCGGGCGGCTGGAATGACGCTGCCCGCGATTGCCAGCCTGGTGCCGCAGCAAGGCGCGATGGCGCTGCTCGACCGGCTGCTGGCGGCGGACGCGCAGGCGCTGTGCGCCGAGGTCGCGATCCGCGCCGACAGCCTGTTTTGCGATGGGCGCGAGGTCGGCGCCTGGATCGGCGTCGAATACATGGCGCAGGCGGTGGCGGCGCACGCCGGCTATGCGGCGCGGCTGCGCGGCGATGCAGTCAAGGTGGGCTTCCTGCTTGGTACGCGGCGTTTCGAATCGAGCGTGCCCGCGTTTTCCGTGGGCAGCGTGCTGCGCGTGCACGCGCAATGCACGCTGCAGGGCGCCAACGGGCTGGCCGCTTTCGATTGCCGGATCGATGACGCAGCCAGTGGCGCGCAGTTGGCCACGGCCAGCATCACGGTATTCAAGCCGGACAATGTAGACGAATTTTTGCAACAGGAATAGCGTATGAGCAGAACGGATAAATGTGTACTGGTGACCGGATCGTCGCGCGGCATCGGCAAGGCAATCGCGCTGCGGCTGGCGCGCGACGGCTACCAGGTGGTGCTGCATTGCCGCACCAGGCGCGACGAGGCCGATGCGGTGCTGGCGCAGATCGAGGCCGACGGCGGAACGGCGCGCGTGCTGCAGTTCGATATCGCCGAGCGCGATGCCGCCGCCGCTGCGCTGGTGCAGGACATCGCGCAGCATGGCTGCTACTACGGCGTGGTGTGCAACGCCGGCGTGGTGCGCGATAACATCTTCCCTGCGATGTCGGGCGAGGACTGGGACATCGTCATGGGCACCAACCTCGATGGTTTCTTCAACGTGCTCAATCCGCTGGTGATGCCGATGGTCCAGCGCCGCAAGCCCGGGCGGATCGTCACGCTGGCGTCGGTCGCCGGATTGGTTGGCAACCGCGGGCAGGTCAATTACAGCGCGGCCAAGGCCGGCATCATCGGCGCCTCCAAGGCGCTCGCGCTTGAACTGGCCAAGCGCGCCATCACCGTCAACTGCGTGGCGCCCGGCCTGATCGAGACCGACATGATCGATGGTGTACCGATCGAGGAAACGCTCAAGCTGATTCCCGCGCGCCGCATCGGCAAGCCGGACGAAGTGGCCGCGCTGGTCAGCTTCCTGGTCAGCGAGGACGCCGCCTACATCACGCACCAGGTTATTTCGGTGGACGGGGGGATGACATGAGGCGCGTGGTGGTCACCGGCATGGCCGGCATCAGCCCGCTCGGCAACGACTGGGCCACGGTACGCGCGCGGCTCGGCCAGTACCGCAATGCGATCGCGTTCATCGATGACTGGTCGGACTACCAGGGCCTGCACACCCGGCTCGGCGCGCCGGCGGCGCCGTTTGAACTTGGTGAGCGCTATCACCGCAAGGCGCTGCGCAGCATGGGACGGGTCGCCGTGATGGCCACCCGCGCGAGCGAACTGGCGCTGCTTGACGCCGGCCTGCTGGACGATCCGCTGCTAGCCAAAGGGCAGATGGGTATTTCGTTCGGCTCCTCGGCCGGCACGCCCAGCGCGGTGGGCGACTTTGGCCGCATGCTCGAGCAGCGCAGCACCAAGGGCATCACCGCGACCACCTACCTGAAGATGATGGCGCATACCGCGCCGGTCAACATCGGCGTGTTTTTCGGCGTGACCGGGCGCGTGATCACCACCTCGTCGGCCTGCACCTCGGGCAGCCAGGGCATCGGCTACGCGTATGAGGCGATCAAGGGCGGCAAGCAGGTCGCCATGATCGCCGGCGGCGCCGACGAACTGTGCGCCACAGAGGCGGCGGTGTTCGACACCCTGTTCGCCACCAGCGTGCGCAACGACGCACCGGACACGACGCCGCGCCCGTTCGACGTGGCGCGCGACGGCCTGGTGATCGGCGAGGGCGCCGGCTGCCTGATCCTCGAGGAATACGAGCATGCGCGCGCGCGCGGCGCCATCATCTACGCCGAGGTGGTCGGTTTCGGCACCAATAGCGACGGTTGCCATGTCACCCAGCCGAACCCGCTGACGATGCAGGGCGCGATGCAGCTGGCGCTCGACGATGCGGGCCTCAATCCGGACGATATCGGCTACATCAATGCGCACGGCACTGCAACGCTGCAAGGTGATGTCGCCGAATCGCAGGCCACGCTGCAGCTGTTCGGCGCGCGGGTGCCGGTCAGCTCGCTCAAGAGCTACATGGGCCACACGCTGGGCGCGTGCGGTGCGCTCGAGGCCTGGATCAGCATCGAGATGATGCGCGAGGGCTGGTTTGCGCCGACCATCAATCTGACCGAGGTCGATCCGCAGTGCGCGGCCCTCGATTACATTGTCGGCGAGGGCAGGGCAATCGACTGCCAGTACGTCATGTCGAACAATTTTGCGTTTGGCGGGATCAACACCTCGCTCATTTTCAAGCAGTACCGGGCAGCCTGACCGATGGCCGCGGCGACGGTCCTGCTGGTCGACAGCAGCGCTCTTGACGAGGCCGCGCTGGCGCCCTTCGCCGACTGGCTGAGCGCGTCCGAACAGACGCGCTACCGGCAGTTCGCGCGCGCCCAGCGCCGGCGCCAGTTCCTGGTGGGAAGGGTACTGCTGCGCCAGGCGCTGGCGCCGCTGTTGGGCGTGCCGGCGCGCGCGATCGGGCTGCTCGAACAGGCCGGCGCCGCACCGCAGCTGGTGCTGGCGGCCGGCGCCCACGCCGGCTTCAGTATTTCGCACAGCGGCCCGTGGGTCGCCTGCGCGGTCAGCGCCGACAGTGCGCTCGGGCTCGATATCGAGCTGCTCGATGCATCACGCGACCTGGCGGCACTGGCGGCGCAGGCATTCGATGCGGACACCTGCGCCTGGCTGGCAGCGCGCGCACCGCAGCAGCGGGTGGGCGATTTCTATCGCTTGTGGAGCACGCAGGAAGCGCGCATCAAGCTTGGCGTGTCCGGCGGCCACATCAGCGAGCTGGATCATCCGCAGCTGGCGATCGTCCTGTGCAGCGCCGCGCCTTTGCGCATGCCGGCGCGCGTGGTGGAAACCAGTCTATTTCCAGAGCCAGTCCCAGAGGCCAGGTAGGGCCGGCCGCTGTGCGGCATCGCTGACCGTTTTCGCCAGCGCGGCCCGTTCGATGTCGTCGCGCGCATCGTAGAACGGCTTGGCGGCGGTCGGCATGTCCAGCTCGCGCGCCACGTCCACCAGGATCGCCAGATAGTCTTTGATGACGCTGGCCGTATAGCCGTTCACGTCGTGAAACGTGACCACGATCGGGGTGCTGCCGTCGACCTGCGGCAGCGCGCCGGCGCGCCAGCGTTCGCGCTGGGCCAGCAGCATCGCGCGCAGGTTGCTGCGTTTGTGCAGGCTGAAATTGATCCCGTAGATTTTGCCGTCCTTGGCGCTCAAATCGGTCAGCAGCATCTGCAGGCCGAAACGGTGGTAGGCGGCCAGCGTGCGCGCGTCGTAATTCCAGAACGGCGGGCGCAGCAAGCGCGGCGCGGCGCCGGTGACGGCGCTCAGGTCGGCCACCCCGAGTGCGAGCGAGGCTTCCAGCGCGACCGGCTCCAGCAGGCGGTGGTTGGCGTGGCGCGGCGTGGCGCTGTGCAGGCCGAGCAGATGGCCGGCCTGGACCTCGCGCCGCAGCAAGGCCTGGCCGATTTCGGTGGCGCCGCCGTTGACGGCGCGGGTCTGGACGAAGAACAGCGCCTTGATCCCGGGCTGCACGGGATTGTCGTCGAGCGCGTCGAGGATCTCGACGGTCGGATTGTCGCTGCTCCTGCCGCTGGGGCCGTCGTCAAAGGTGAGCAGGAAACGGATCGGCGCCGGCGCGGCGAGCGCATGCCCGGCCACCAGCAGCAGGAAGGGGAAGACCAGGCGCAGCAGGCGAACCTTGACCATGCTGCTAGCGGCTCACGCCGACCAGTTTGTGCACCAGCTCGGACGAGGTGGCCGCCGAGAACTTGCGCATCAGCTTGGCGCGGTGCATTTCCACCGTGCGCGGGCTGAGGTTGGTTTCGCGTGCGATGATCTTGCTGGTCTTGCCTTCCACCAATAACGCGGCAATTTCGCGTTCGCGCGGCGTCAGTTCGGCCGTCACCGGGCGCTTTTCGCTGACGTCTTCGAACGTCCACACGCCCGCGCCCAGCGGGTCGCCGGCATCGATGGCGCGCCCGCTGACATGGCACCAGAACAGTTCGCCATTGGCGCGCCGCATGATGCGTTCGTCCGAATACACGCCCCTGGCATTCATGACCGGAATGATGCGGTGACCGGTGCGCAGGAATTCATCCATCGTCGGGTACAGTACCTGGAACGACTGGCCGTCGAGCTCGCCGCGCGTGTAGCCGAACATCGTGCTGACCGCGTCATTGCAGGACTGGATGATCCGGTTGATCGAAATGCACATGCCCACTGGCGCGTACTTGAAAATCATCTCGTAGTCGATGGTGTGGCTCATTTGATCCAGGTCGGGGTGCGCGTATAAAGGAAGCTGGCAGGTATTTCTACGGTATTGTGCTTTTGGCTCGCGTATTTTATGCTGAGAATCTACTCTGCAGTACAGAACGGGCGATTTTAGCCCATACATAAAAGGGACGGGTATGAACAAAGTGTATCCTGACGCGGCGTCGGCGCTGGCCGGCATCGTGAGCGACGGCCAGACCATCGCAGTGGGCGGCTTCGGCCTGTGCGGCATCCCCGAAGCGCTGATCCTGGCGCTGCGCGATTCGGGTGTCAAGAACCTGACCGCCATTTCGAACAACGCCGGGGTCGACGATTTCGGCCTGGGCCAGTTGCTCACCACGCGCCAGATCAAGAAGATGATCTCGTCCTACGTCGGTGAAAACAAGGAGTTCGCGCGCCAGTACCTGGCCGGCGAACTGGAACTCGAATTCACCCCGCAAGGCACGCTGGCCGAGAAGCTGCGCGCCGGCGGCGCCGGCATTCCCGCCTTCTTCACCAAGACCGGCGTGGGCACCATCGTCGCCGACGGCAAGGAAGTGCGCGAATTCGACGGCGAACAGTATGTGATGGAACGCAGCCTGGTGGCCGATGTCTCGCTGGTGAAGGCCTACATGGCCGACCGCGCCGGCAACCTGGTGTACCGCAAGACGGCGCGCAACTTCAATCCGAACGTGGCCATGGCCGGCAAGATCACCATCGTCGAAGTCGAAAAGCTGGTCGAAATCGGCGAGATCGATCCGGACCAGGTACACACGCCCAGCATTTTCGTGCACCGCATCGTCGTCAATGCGACGCCGGAAAAGCGCATCGAACAGCGCACCGTGCGTCCCAACTAAGAGCTATCGGAGAACAACATGGCATGGACTCGTGATGAAATGGCCGCGCGTGCGGCAAAAGAGCTGCAAGACGGCTTCTATGTAAACCTGGGCATCGGCTTGCCGACCCTGGTGGCGAACTACGTACCGCAGGATATGGAAGTGTTCCTGCAATCGGAAAACGGCCTGCTCGGCATCGGCCCGTTTCCGACGGACGCCGAGGTCGATGCGGACCTGATCAACGCCGGCAAGCAGACCGTCACCGCCTTGCCGGGCGCCGCTTACTTCAGTTCGGCCGATTCCTTCGGCATGATCCGCGGCGGCAAAATCAACCTGGCGATCCTGGGCGCGATGCAGGTGTCCGAACACGGCGACCTGGCCAACTGGATGATTCCGGGGAAAATGGTCAAGGGCATGGGCGGCGCGATGGACCTGGTGGCCGGCGTCAAGCGCGTGGTCGTGGTGATGGAACACGTGGCCACCGCCAAGGATGGCTCGACCTCGCACAAGATCCTCAAGAAGTGCGACCTGCCGCTGACCGGCGTCGCTGTCGTCGACCTGATCATCACCGACCTCGGTGTGATCGAAGTGACGCCATCGGGCCTGAAACTGATCGAGCTCGCCCCTGGCGCCACTGCGCAGCAAGTCGTGGAAGCGACCGGCGCCGAACTGGACGTGTCGGCGGTCTGATGCTCGCGGGAGGAGGGCGTCCGCGGCGTCCTCCTCCCCTGGTTTTATTGCAGCGTCCAGACGTACCTCACCTGCATCCATTCCTTCACCGGCTTGCCGTCCTGGGTAGCCGCTTCAAACTTGCACAGCTTGATTCCCTCGAGCGCGGCGTCGTCAAGGTCGGGGTGTCCGCTCGATTCGTTCACTTTCGATGAGACCAGTTTGCCGTCGGCGTCGACCAAAAAGCCGAGGCTGACGGTGCCTGTGCGCTTGTCCTTGAGCGCGCCGGCCGGATACACCGGCTTGGCGCAACTGCGGAAATCGGCGCGCGCTCTCTCGTGGCCGTCCGCGCCGGCGCTGGCTGGGGCGGCTGCAACCATGGCGGCCATGGCGAACAATGGAACGGCGGCGCGCAGCGCTTGTTGAATCAGGTTCATGACGTCTACCTCAAGGTTGGAGAAGCCCCAGCGTAGAGTATTTAGACAATCATGTCTAGATGTTTGTTAGCCGTATTTCTGTGTGTCGTTGTTTCCAGACCACTTTGTCTAAATCTTGTTCAATTCAGCACCCAGACGTACCGCACCTGGGTCCAGCTGCTGCTGACCGGCCTGCTGTTTTTCGTGCCTGGCACGAAGTGGCACTGCGCGATGCCGTTGCGCGCAGCCTCGTCCAGGTCGCGATGGCCGCTCGAACGGTTTATTCTCGATGCCAGGACCTTGCCATCGCTGCCGATCTGGAACCCGAGCGTGACGGTGCCGGTGATGCCGGCATCCAATGCGGCCTGCGGGTACTGCGGCTTTGCGCAGCTTCGGAAGTCGGCGTGCGGCGCCAGGTCCGCCAGCGGCATCTCGTGGCGCACCGATGCATGCGCCACCACGCTCAGGCAGGCTGCGGCCAGGCCCAGCACCGGCAGGGCCGCTTTCCAGTTGAAGGCCTGGACGTCGGGCCGCACCAGTCTTTTTACGCGCGCCAGCAAGTCGCCGCCATTGGCCGCCAGCGCCAGGTGTTGGGGCGAGAACTGCATCTTTTCCAGTTCCGACAGCGCCAGCGCCAAAGTGCGCGGTTCGCCCGTGTGGCGCGCTGCCAGGTCGTCGGCGATCTGTTCGCGCTCGATCCGGATGCGGTCGGAAATCCACCACACTGCCGGATGGTAGAACAGCAGGATCTCGACCACGTTCTGGCCCAGGTTGACCAGGTAATCGAGGCGTTTGACGTGTGCCATTTCGTGCGCCAGCAGCGCCTCGAGCAGCTCGGGCGGCATGCCGGAGATGAGCGCGGCGGGCACCAGCAGCACCGGGCGCCACCAGCCGGCAGTGAGCGGACTGGCGAGGTTGTCGACCACGCGCAGCCGCACCGCGCGCGTGACACCGAATCGGGTGGCCATGCGCGATGCGACCGCCTGCCAGTGCGGGTTGCACACCTGGCTGCGTTCGGTGCGCCGGATCCACAGCAGGCCGAGTGCCATGCGCAGTGTAAGCAGCACCGCGCACAGCGCCCAGAAGCCGACGATCCACAGCAACTGCGACTGCAGCCACGCCAGCACGCCGCCGGCACCGGCGCCGATGCCGCGAGCGAACAGCGTATCGGCGAAACGCATCTGTGCGGTGACCGCAGCATCGCCCCGCAGGCGCAGGTATAGCTCGGCCGTCGGCCATAGCAGGCAGGCCAGCAGCGCGGCGCAAGCCAGATTGTAGCGGTATTCGGGACGCGCATTGCGCAGCGCGGCCAGCGCCAGCGCGGTGGCGGCGCCGACCAGCGCGCCTTGCCAGACGAAATGGAGCAGCGTCCAGCCGATGCTGTCGATCAGGGCGGGGACGGTCATTGCGGACCGCCGTCTTTCAGCAGGCTCTCGATCTCTTCGCGCTCTTTTTTGGAGATGCCGCTTTTCAGCGCCGCCATGACGAGCGCCTTGGCCGAACCGGAGAAGGCTTTCTGGATCAGGTCCTTGAGCAGTTTTCCCTGCAGCGTATCCTGGGCCTGGGCGGGCGCGTACACGTGCGACCGTTCGCTTTCGTCGCGGATCAGCAAGCCCTTGGTATGCATGATCTGCATCAGGCGCAGCACCGTGGCATAGGTGATGTCGGGGCGGTCCTTGAGCATCGCCTGGTGCGCCTGCTTGGCGGTGGCGGCGCCCAGTGGCCACAGTACTTGCAGCAGGTCGAGTTCGGCGGCGGTCGGCTTTGGCGGGGCAGGTGTCTTGGTCATGGCATGGGGCGGGTTGAGGCGGATTGCCCATAGATTAGCTTACCTAGACCGCCATGTCTAACGATTTTGCGGTGATAAATACTAAGAAAATTCTTGCCGAATGCAACTGGCCGCCATAACATAGACCAACTTGTCTATTTTGGATTGATGATGAATCTGCGTGATTTTCGGATCGGCTGGCGCGTGCTGGTCAAGGAGCCGGCCTATTCGGCGGCCGCCGTAGCGGGCCTGGCGGTGGCCTTTGGCGTGTGCATCCTGCTGCTCGCTTTCGTGCGCTACAGCTTTACCTACAATGCCCAATTCAAGGACAAAGAACAGATTTTCGTCGTCAAGGAGCGGCGCAACATGATGCCGCGCCCGGAGTGGCGCGCGAGCGCACCGGCCGCCTTGCATGGCGTCGCGATCGGCGCGGGCGCGGGCGTGACGGCCACGCGCGCGCTTGCGGTCGATGTGGCTGCGCGCATCGGCAGCCGCATCGTCCCGCTCGAGCTGCGCGTGGCCGACCCCAACTACCTGGCCTTCTTCGGCCGCAGCGCCGTGCTGGGCGACGCCAGTGCGGCGCTGGCGCGGCCGGACGGCCTGGCGCTCTCCCAGTCCAGGGCGCAGCAGCTGTTCGGGCGGCGCGATGCGCTCGGCCAGCGTGTGCATATCGACGGCCATGCGTTCGAAGTGCTGGCCATTCTGGCCGACGAACCTGGCAATACCACGGTGCACCTCGATGCCCTGGTTGGGGCAGGGCGCCACAGCTGGGACCAGCCACGCGCTGGCGGCCCGGTCGCGCCGGAATGGACAGCGGCCGCCGAGCTATACCTCAAGCTGCCGGCCGCCACCGACGTGGGCGCCTTCGCGCGCGTGCTCGACGATGCCGTGGCCAGCCAGCGCGACGTCCGCTTTCCCGCAGCCTGGCGCGAGCGCGTAGCCGGCGGGCGCCTGACCGATATCGCGCTGACCCGGCTGGCCGATGTGTATTTCGACGACGGCTTGCGGCGCAGCAGCGACGGCGCCCGTTACGGCGACCGCCAGGCGGTGCTGGGCCTGGGCGCCCTGGCGCTGCTGATCCTGGCGCTGGCCAGCACCAACTACATCAACCTGGCGGCCGTGCGCACGGTGCAGCGCCAGCGCGAAATCGGCATGCGCAAGGTGCTCGGCGCAGCGGCGTCGCGCCTGGTGGCCCAGTTCATGGCCGAATCACTGCTGGTGTGCGTGATCGCTGCCATGGTGGGCCTGCTGTGCGCTTGGCTGGCCGCGCCACTGTTTGCCGGCCTGGTCAACCGGTCCATGCCCGGCATGGTCGATGCATCGCTGTGCGCCGGGGCGCTGGCGCTGGGTGTGGCGGTTGGCCTGCTGTCGGCCCTGTATCCGGCCTGGCTGGCACTGCGCCAGCCGCTGTGCACAACCTTGCAGGGACGGGCCGGCAGTGAAACGCTTCATGCGCTGTGGCTGCGGCGCGCGATCACGGTGCTGCAGTTTGGCGTTGCGGTCTGCCTGATCGGCATCACGCTGGCGGTTGACTGGCAGGCCCGTTATGCCAGCCGGCGCGATCCCGGCTTCGACCCGGCCCCGCTGCTGGTGCTGGCCTTGCCCGGCGATCCGGCATCGGCCAGCGCGCACGCATTCAAGGCCGAGCTGGCGCGCCTGCCCGGCGTGGCGGGCGTGGCCGGCATCTCGGAGGCGATCGGGCGCGACGACAATAAGCTGATAAGCATTTTGAACCGGCCCGATGGCAGTAATCTGCAGATTGAACTGAAACGGGTCAGCGCAAATGTGTTCGATGTGCTTGGCGTGCAAGCCGTCCATGGGCGCCTGTTCGACGCGGCGCGCGACGGCGCGGGCAACAGCAATGTACTGGTCAACGCCGCCGGAGCCGGCGCGCTTGGCTATGCGAATGCCGCCGACGCGGTTGGCCAGATGCTCGACGCCAGGCAGCGCATTGTCGGCATCGCGCCCGACCTGCGCTACCGGACCTTGCGCCAGAAGTCCGAACCAATGGTGTACGACACGGATGATGCGCAGGCGGTGCTGATCGTGCGCGCGGGTGCAGACCAGGCGGCGGTGCGCGCCGCCATCGAGCCGCTCTGGCGGCGGCACTACCCCAACGAGGTGTTGGAGATTGCGTCGGCTGCCAGCGTATTCGAAAAAAATTACAGCGAAGACCGGCGCCTGGCGGCCATGCTTGGCGCGGCCAGCCTGGTCGCCACCGCGCTGGCCTCGTTCGGCATCTATGTCCTGTCGGCGTACAGCGTGCGGCGGCGCGCCCGCGAAATCGTGCTGCGCAAGATCCATGGCGCGACCCGGTTCGATATCGGCCGCCTGGTCGGGCGCGAGTTCGCCTGGCTGCTCGCTGGCGGCGGCCTGCTAGGCCTGCCGTTCGCGTGGCTGGCGAGCGAACGCTACCTGTCTGTCTTCATCGAACGCGCGCCGATGGGCGCGGCGCCGCAGGCGGCCGCGCTGGCTGCGGTCGCGCTGGTCGCATTGGCGGCGACGGCGCGCCACACCCTTGGCGCCATGCGCATGCTGCCGGCGGCGGCGCTGCGTGCCTGACTTTTCATTTCACCCAACGGAGTATTCATGTTCAAAAAAGTTATCCTGTGCGGCCTGTTCGCGCTGCTGCCATTCGGTGCCGGCGCTGCCGAGCTGCCGGCTTACCCATTCATCCACGTCAGCGCGACCGGCACGACCGCGGTGATCCCGGACATGGGCGAGATCGATTTCGAGATCACCGCCCGCGACGCCGACCCGGCCATCGCGACCCAGGTGGTGGCGGCCCGCGTGGCTGAGGTGCGCGCCTTGATGCGCGACGCCGGCGTGGCCGACGACAGCCTTGAAGTGCGCGATATGCGCAAGGACATCAGCAAGGCCGATCCGGCCGTGGTGCTCTATGAGATCCGTTGCGGCGTCAAGGTGACGGTCGCGGACCTGTCCAAATGGAAGGCGATCGTCGCGCCGCTGCTGGACAAGCCGAACCTGGACGGCTTCATGACGACGTTCGATACGTCCGAGCGGATCAAGGTGGAGGCGGAACTGATGGGCGAGGCCATCAAAGTGGCGCGCCGCAAGGCCGAGGTCATTGCCGCCGGCTTCGGCCGCAAGCTGGGCCCGGTCAGCGGCGTGAGCAATAGTGAGCTGAAGAACATGTCGCGCGCGATGAACCTGGCGCCGTCCGAGTACTACCAGCGTGGCAACGATCGCCGTGACACAGCTGACCGGGCCGGGCTGCTGATGGTCAACCTGCTGAGGCTGGCCCAGCCGATTGATGTGATTTTCCGGATCAAGTAAGCCTCCAGGAATCGCCACATGACGAATCTCCAATGCAAAAACCAACGTCGTCCTCGCGTACGCGAGGCCGACCGTGGTTGATGCTTTTGTGACCTTGGCCGCGCTTTTCCGCAGGCCTGTTAAAGCAACAAAGTCATCAGGCCGCCTTGCGCTCCGGATACAGTTCCTTGTCATCCTCGGTGTGGGTAGGATGGCGCAGTTCGGAGACCAGGCGCTCGTGGTCGAGTTCCTTCTCCCAGTGCGACACCACCACCGTGGCCACACCGTTGCCGATGAAGTTGGTCAGCGCGCGGCACTCGCTCATGAAACGGTCGATGCCGAGGATCAGCGCCATGCCGGCCACCGGTATGGTCGGCACCACCGCCAGCGTCGCGGCCAGCGTGATGAAACCGGCGCCGGTGATGCCCGACGCGCCCTTCGAGGTCAACATCGCTACGCCCAGGATCGTCAGTTGCTGCAACAGCGTCAGCTCGGTATTGGTGGCCTGGGCCACGAACAACGCCGCCATGGTCATGTAGATGTTGGTGCCGTCCAGGTTGAAGGAATAGCCGGTCGGCACCACCAGCCCGACCACCGGTTTCGAGCAGCCCAGCTTTTCCAGCTTGCGCATCAGCGCCGGCAGGGCGCTCTCGGACGAACTGGTGCCGAGCACGATCAGCAGCTCTTCCTTGATGTAGGAAATGAAGCGCAGGATCGAAAAGCCGGTCAGGTAGGCAATGGTGCCGAGCACGACAAAGATGAACAGGCCGCAAGTGAGGTAGAACGCGCCCATTAGCTTCATCAGCGGCAGCAGCGAGGCCAGACCGAACTTGCCGATCGTGAACGCCATCGCACCGAAAGCGCCGATCGGGGCCGCCTTCATGATGATGCCGACCACACCGAAAATCACGTGCGACAAGTCGTCGACCAGCTTGGTGATCGGCTTGCCGCGTTCGCCCAGCAGCGACAGCGCGAAACCGAACAGTATCGCCACCAGCAGCACTTGCAGAATATCGCCCTTGGAAAACGCCTCGACGAAGGTGTTCGGGATGATATTGGTGAGAAATTCGACGGTCGTCGGCGCCTTCTTGGTCGTGAATTCGGCGATCGATTTGGCGTCGAGCGACGCGGCGGTGGCGTTGAAGCCATCGCCCGGACGGATCACGTTGGCCACGATCAGGCCGATTGCCAGCGCGATGGTGGAGACGACTTCGAAATACAGCAGTGCCTTGCCGCCGACCCGGCCGATTTTTTTCATGTCCTGCATGCCGGCGATGCCGGCCACCACGGTACAGAAGATCACGGGGGCGATGATCATCTTGATCAGCTTGACGAAGGCATCGCCCAGCGGTTTCATGTCGATGCCCAGTTTGGGTTCGAAAATCCCGAGCAACACGCCGCACACAATGGCGAACAGGACCTGGACGTATAAAATCTTGTAGAACGGTTTTTTCATGGCTGTCTCCGGCCGGATTGGAATGCTCGAATCTTCGGCCAGTTTGACAGCGCAAGCTATTGTGGATATCCGCAGTTGGGCGACCAAGATATGATCAGGATGCGCGAATCATGCAAATAAAAATTGATATAAAGATAAATTTTCTTGCGCAATGTATCTTGTCGGGACTGAAACCGTGACGACACTCCCCGTGCGTCTTAGAAAGAACCATGCGCCGACGACAAGCAGCAACGGACGCCGACGTCGACGTGGCAGAACACCGGCAGGCCGCCCGCGCGATGATGGAAGCGCTACGCGTCGATGCGATACCGAAGGCGGGCTGGGATAAGACGATTCCGCCCAAGGGACGCTCGCGCGCCGACGATACAGGCGCACTTTGGAATGGTCATGGCGGCTATGCTGTTGTTGGGCACGGCAATCCAGGTAGCATGGAAGAAGCTAGAGGTGAGGAAATAGTAGCCATTGGTCCGCTCGCTTTTATCCAGGATAATTCAAAATAACCCCCATTGGCAGGGACGCCCTGTAATCCTCGGAGCGTGCAGCACCGGTAATAAAAGGCCAGATGGGTATGCTGGGAAACTAGACCACTTTTCATCAAAAAAATGAAGAAATATGCAATTGTGGGACTCTCTGTGATTTTACTTGCAGCCATAACATATTTTGTTATGGGTGCCGAAGGTTATCGGTCCGCGGCTACTTCAGAAGGACGTCGGCAATCGGACCGATCAGTTACGACGGCACAAGGATATGCTATTCAACCTAGCTGAACTCGCTAGTTTCATAGATAAAGCTACAGCGGGGAACTGTCACGCGGCCGAGCGCGTAGGTGGTTATTATATGAACTATGAACTTAGCTATGAGAAGGCAGTTAAGTGGTATCGCGTTGCTGCTAGATGTCAAGAAGTTCTTCCAAAGGACATGTTGGTGGCTTTGTTGAGTCAAGTAACCGGGAACCAAGGAGTTGAAGCTGAAGTTGATAGACTTATTTTAGAAATTCGAGCCATCGATCCGGCTCGCGCCGAAGAAATCGCGGCTGACGTTGACGAAATCAGGCGACAAGCGAGCGCGAAGGGCATGAGCAGCATGAGGGCACGAGGCCAGTGAAGCCGGGGGAAAGGCGTAAGCGTGCGGCACGGGGTCATAGCCGACATTCGTACACGGGCTGATTCGTAGCTAGATTGGCCGCTTCAAGTCTTCTTTGTTAAACAAGAAAGCCGTACCCAACCACAGCATCGCGGGTGGGTGAGTATGGTCACTCAAGCTGATGGGTATCGGCGCCGTTTTGATCACGTAGCGCGATGGGCGATGGGGTGACCCCGGCAAGGAACTTGAACAAACGCTCCTATTGGGGGAGTCTTAGGTTTCCTACGACTTCAGACTGC
>JANYGW010000218.1 GCA_025359245.1 Massilia sp. | reverse complement strand
CAAGCGTGCGGTCACCGTGCAAGCCATCGGCGGCACCGGCGCGCTGAAAATCGGCGCCGACTTTCTGCAGCGCTTCGCACCCGGTTCGGACGTCTACATCAGCGACCCGAGCTGGGAAAACCACCGCGCGCTGTTCGAGAGCGCCGGTTTCAAGGTCAACAACTACCGCTACTATGATGCGGCCACGCGCGGCGTCGATTTCGCCGGCATGTTGGCCGACCTGAAGGCGATGCCGCGCGGCGCCATCGTGCTGCTGCACGCGTGCTGCCACAATCCGACCGGCGCCGACCTGAGCGCGGCCCAGTGGGATGACGTGATCGCCGCCGTGCGCGCCGGCGCGCTGGTGCCATTTCTCGACATGGCCTACCAGGGCTTCGGCTCGGGCATCAGCGAAGACGGCGCCGTGGTGGCCAAGTTCGCCGCAGCCGGCGGGCCGCTGCTGATCTCGAATTCGTTCTCCAAGTCGTTCTCGCTGTACGGCGAACGGGTGGGCGCGCTGTCGGTGGTGGGCGAGAGCGCCGAGGAGGCCGCGCGCCTGCTGTCCCAGCTCAAGCGCGTGGTGCGCACCAATTATTCGAACCCGCCCATCCACGGCGGCAAGGTGGTGGCACTGGCGCTGACCACGCCCGAACTGCGCCAGCTGTGGGAAGACGAACTGGCCGGCATGCGCGTGCGCATCAAGGAAATGCGCAATACCTTCGTCACCAAGCTGAAGGAAAAAGCGCCCGCGCACGACTTCGACTTCGTGCGCGAGCAGGTCGGCATGTTCTCGTATTCGGGCCTGACCAAGGCGCAAGTCGAGCGCCTGCGCACCGAACATTCGATCTACGCGGTCGATACAGGGCGCATCTGCGTGGCGGCCCTGAATTCGAAAAATATCGATTGCGTCATTGACGCCATCGCGAAAGTCCTCTAAAATCTTGCTTCTTCGGATTGCGCGTCAGCGTGATTCGAAAGGCATCGGGAAGTACAGCAACAGTTTGCGCAGTCTTGACAGCGTGAGGTGGGAAGTACATAATGTTGCCTCTTTTCCCTGATAGCTCAGTTGGTAGAGCGACGGACTGTTAATCCGCAGGTCCCTGGTTCGAGTCCAGGTCGGGGAGCCAGAATACAAGCAAAAGCCCAGTCTTCGGACTGGGCTTTTTGTATTGGGGCACTCGACGCACGAGCGTTTTCGGTGAAATGGATGTTTGTACTTTCAGTATTAATTAGTGGACAATGCTCCCTTTTGCCAATTTTGCAATAGGTCCTCATGTCTTCACTTGCGCGTTTCCTGATCCTTTTGATGCTGGCCACATTGAGCGCCTGCGGCGGCGGCGGTAGTGGCGCCAGCGCCAGCGGCAGCGCGCCGACGCCGACCGTGCCGACGCCGCCACCGGCGGTCCCCCCGAATCCCGGGATGCCCCCGTCGTCGCCGGTGCCGGTCACGCCCGAGCCGCAAGTCCACTTGACGACGATCGCGCTGCAAAGCGATGCGGGCGACAACATCGGCCTGGGGAAGACCTATGCCTACGACAAGTCAACGGCGCAGATCGAAGTAAGTTCGGAAAAAAATCGCCTGGTGGTGCAGGTGACGGGCGACGAGTCGTGGGTCGGGATATTTCAGACCGGCGGCGCGCAATCGCAGCTGCAGGTTGGCATGGTTGCCGACTCGGTGCGCTTCGAGGATGACGGCAACTTTAGCCGGGCCAGCCATGGCTGGTCCGGCGAAGGGCGCTATTGCAACAGTTCGATCGGCTGGTTCTCGGTCGACAGCGTGACCTACACGGGCCCGACGCTGACCCAGGTCACGCTGAGCTTCGTGCGCCATTGCAATGGCGCGACGCCGGCACTGCATGGCCAGATCCGCTACTTCGCCGACGACGCCACCAAGCCGCCGCCGCCGGTGCTGCCAGTGCCAGCCACGCTGTGGCGGCCACCGGCGGACTTTGCCAACAGTGTCGGCAACAGCGCCTATTTCGAGAGCGAGGAGGGCGACTACGTCGGCCTGGGCAAGCGCTATGCTTACGATCAGCGCAGCGCCGCCGTGACGCTGTCGGGCGCGGGCCAATACCTGAGCATCGACGTCAAGGGAAATGAACGGTGGTCGGCGGAGCTGCGCGGCATGAACAACGATTCCCACAATGTCGAGCCGGGATACTACCCGGCCGTGCATGGTTCGCGCTTTAACAATCCGGTCAAGGGCGGCTTGAGCTGGACCGGCGAAGGCCGCGGTTGCCGGGTATCGAACGGCTGGTTCGCCGTCGACGCCATCACCATCGAGCAAGGCCTGTTGACCAGCATCGACCTGCGTTTCGAGCAGCATTGCGAAGGCCGCGCCGCGGCCCTGCATGGCGCCATTCATTGGTCCGATCCGACCCGCGTCACCTGGCCGGCGGTGGACGGCAATACGGCCGTCGGCTCATGGAGCGCCCCGGCGGCGCGCCTGCCGTCCAGCGGCAACTACTTGTACATGCAAAGCGATACGGGCGAGGGCATCGCCAAGGGCCTGGTTGACCTGCAAACCGGCGCGAACGCCATAGTGAGCGCCACTGCCGCTGACGACCATTCGCTGACGGTCGAAGGACACGGGGTCCACAGTTGGCGCGCGGAGTTCATCAACAAGCTTGGCCAAAGTCGATTTGTGCCTGGCAACTACGCGGGCATGGCCGGCTATCCGTTCGCGTCGGCGTCGGCCGCGGCGCTGTCGGTGTATGGCGACTATGCCGCCAGCGAACCGAAGGGGTGGCTGGTCATCGACAGCATCGCGTATGCCGACAATAAACTGGTTGCGCTCGACGCGCGTTTCGAACAGCTGGGGGCCAATCGTATCGGCAATGATTATGGTTTGTTGCACGGGCAGGTGCACTGGCGGGCCGATCAAGCCAGTGTCTTGCCTGGCCCGGCTGCGCTGGCGCCGGCCGACTTCTGGCGCCCCCCATCCGGGGCGACGCCAGCGATCGGCAACTACGTGTATATGGAGAGCGACCGCAGCGATTTCATCGGCAACCAGGCCGCATATCTCTATACGCCACTCGATAGCCTGTTCACCGTGACTGGCGCCGGTATCGAGGCCCAGTTCGACCTGCGCGGCGACCAAATATGGAACGGCGCCCTGCGCGGCATCGCGGGGCTGGGCCAGATCCAGGCGGGCTACTATGCGGGGCAGAGCAATGCCTCCTACGGCAATCCGGCGCGCGGCAGATTCAACTGGGGCGGCGACGGGCGCGGCTGCAATGAGGCCGTTTCCGGTGTCGTGGTTGACAAGGTCACGTACCAGGGCAGTGTGCTGACCGAACTGAACCTGCGCTTCGAACAGCATTGCGAGGGCGAGCCCGGCGCATTGCGCGGTGAAATTCATTGGTCCGCCAGCGATGCGCGCGTGCCGCAAGGCCCGCCGGCGCTGCCTGCCAACCTGGGGCGCGCGCCGGCCGGCGCGCTGCCAGCCTCGGGTAACTATTTGTATGTCGATTCCCAGCCAGGCGCGATGGGCGGCGGCATGGTGGGGTTGATGACCGCGCGCGACACCACGTTCTTTGCCAACACGTCGACGCCGACCAGCGTCGAAGCGTATTTCGGTTTTAATGCCCAATCTGCCATCCTGGGCGTGTGGCGGGTGGATTTGCAGGCCATGGTCGGGCTGAAACAATTCCAGGTCGGTTACTATGACAGGACTTTGCGTTTTCCATTCCACAACAAGGCCTTCGGCGGCCTGGATGTGAGCGCCAACTACAGCGGGTGCAATACCTCGATCGGGTGGTTCGCGATCGACAAGGCGAGCTACGTGGGCGATACCTTGACCGCCTTGCACGCCCGTTTCGAGCACCATTGCGAAATGCTGGCCCCGGCAGCGCACGGCGAAATCAACTGGGAAGCGTCGCCCGCCGCGCTGATGGCGGCGCGCCTGAAACCGCAGACGGCAATGCCGGGCAAATCGGGCGCCCGACCATTGCTGGAAGGGCCGGCGCGCGCCAGCAAGCGCCGCTAGCGCGCAGGGTCACGTTGAAAAACGTGGCCCTTTTTGTTGGTGCCGTCCGCCCTGGATTGCCACCGTTTGTCGGTAGTTAGCAACAAATCAAGATTGAGCCTTGCCGAATGTCTTGGCGCTCACATATGATGCCGCTTGGAATAAATACACGGTTGTCGCGTATTGCCATTCGAAGTCATAGACCACACATTCATGAAAAAAGTTATTTTCAGCATCGCCCTGGCGATCGCTTCCCTGGGCGCAGCCCAAGCCCAATCCGACATGCCAGCACAGCCAGAGAAGCAAATGCACTTCCTGGTCGGCATGGGCATTACTTTCGGCGGCGACAAGCTGGCCGAAGTTGAGTACGACAAGGGCTCCACTGTCAAATTGCATGCCGGCGGTACCGTTGACTTTGTCGCCGGTATCGATTACCGCGTGAACCCGGAGTTCTCGTTCCAGGGCACGATCGGCTACCACGTCGACGCCGCTAACGCTTCAAACGGCGACGTCACTTTCTCGCGCATTCCAATGGAAGTGCTGGCCTACTACCACGTGAGCCCGCAATGGCGCTTCGGCGGCGGCGCGCGCTATGTCAGCAGCGTTAAGCTGCGCAGCAGCGGCGCCGGCGACATTTATTCCGGCAATTACGATTTCAAAAATACCCTGAGCCCGGTGATCGAAGCCGAATACATGATGAACCCGAAATTCGGTTTCAAAGTGCGCTATGTCCACGAGAAAATTGAAGAAAAAACCAGCGGCCAGAAGCTCGACGCAAGCCATGTCGGCCTGTTCGGCACCTACTACTTCTAAGCATCGCCCTGCCGCCTGGCAGCAAAAAGCTACCCGCTTCGGCCGGTAGCTTTTTTTTCGTTTCAGCCGCGCCCGGCTTTGACAAGAAACCTTATCACGGCGATACTTTCCCCCGTTGGTTTTTAGTCCCCTGGTTTCCCATTCCCTGTAGTGCATTCTTAGCGAGCTTTCCCCATGACCATGCACCTGAAGGCGCTGTCCACCCCGATCCGCTTGCTGCTGCTGTTGGCGCTCGCCGGCGGCGCCAATGCGGCCACGTCCGCCGCCGCTCCCGACTTCCTGGCGGCCAATGTGGACCGCAAGGCCGACCCGGCCACGGATTTTTTCCAGTACGCCAACGGTGGCTGGCTCAAGCGCAACCCGATTCCCGCGTCCGAGGCGGCCTGGGGCGTCGGCAACGTCGTCCAGGAACAGCTGTATGTCAACCTGCGCAAGATTAATGAGAACGCGGCGCGCAGCGCCCAGGCGGCCGGCAGCGACCAGCAAAAGATCGGCGATTTCTGGTCCAGCGCGATGGACAAGGCCAAGGCCGAGCAGCGCGGCTTTCATCCGCTCGACGCCGAGCTGGCGCGCATTGCCGCCATCAAGAGCGTGCCGGATGCGCTCGACGTCGCCTTCGCGCTGCAGCCGCTGCGGGTGGGCGCGCTGTTCTCGGTCGGGGTCTCGCAGGACGAGCGGGCCAGCGACACCATGGCGCTGCACCTGGGGCAGGGCGGCCTGGGCTTGCCCGACCGCGATTTTTATCTGAACGCCGACAAGGCGGTGGCCAAGACACGCGCGCAATACGTGCTGCACATCGCGCGCACGCTGGCGCTGCTTGGGCGCGACCGCGCCGGCGCGGCCGATGCCGCAGCCAAGGTGATGGCGTTCGAAACGGCGCTGGCCAAGGTCTCGCGCAAGCTCGAGGATTTGCGCGACCCGGTGGCCAACTACAACAAGATGACGCCGGCCGACGTGACGGCCAAGCACACGCCGTCGATCGACTGGACCGCGCGCCTGGCGGCCTGGAATTTGCATCCGGCCGCGGTGATTGTGGGGCAACCGGAATTCTTTAGCGGCCTCGAAGCGCTGATGGCGCAGACGCCGGTGCCGGTGCTGCAGGATTACCTGCGCTACCACCTGGCCGACGGCTATGCCTCGTTCCTGAGCAAGCGCTTCGACGATGAGCATTTCAGTTTCCATGATGGCGTGCTGAATGGCCAGAAGGTGCAGCGCCCGCGCTGGAAGCAGGTGCTCGACGCGCAGGACGGCGCCATGGGCATGGTGCTGGGGCGCATATTCGTCAAGGAGTATTTCCCGGAAGCGGCCAAGAAGCGCTATGTCGACCTGGTCGAAGCGATCCGCACGGCCTACCTGGACCGCATCAACGCGCTTGAGTGGATGAGCGAGCCGACCAAGGTCAAGGCGCGCGCCAAGCTGGCCGCGATCACCACCAAGGTCGGTTATCCGGACCACTGGAAGGACTACGGCACGCTGGCCATCGGGCGCGATTCGTATTGCGCCAACATGATGAGCGCCTCGCGCTGGCACTTCGACGACATGCTGGCCAGGTACGGCAAACCGGTCGACCGCACTGAGTGGCACATGACGCCGCAAACCTACAACGCCTACTACAACCCGTCCAACAACGAGATCGTGCTGCCGGCTGCCATTTTCATGGTCAACGGCGTCAAGGATGCCGATATCGACGACGCGGTGGTCTACGGTTATGCGGGCGCGTCGACCATCGGCCACGAAATCACGCACGGCTTCGACGACCAGGGGCGCCAGTTCGACGCGGCCGGCAACCTGGCCGACTGGTGGAGCGCCGACGACGCCAAGAAATTCGAGGCGCGCGCCGCCGTGATGATCAAGCAGTTCAACGGCTACATGCCGCTGCCCGGCATGCACATCAACGGCAAGGCCAGCCTGGGCGAAAACATCGCCGACTACGGCGGCATCCTGCTCGGCATCGACGCCTTCAAGAAGACCGCGCAGTACAAGGAAGGCAAGACCATCGGCGGCCTGACGCCGATGCAGCGCTACTTCATGGGCTACGCGCTGGGCTGGATGGCGCAGCAGCGCGAGGCATCGCTGCGGCGCGGCCTGCTCAGCGACGTGCACGCGCCGGGCAAATGGCGCGTGCTGGGGCCGATGGCCAACATCCCCGAGTTCCACGAAGCCTTCGGCGTCAAGCCGGGCCAGCCGATGTACCGCGCGCCGGCCGAGCGGGTGCAGATCTGGTAACAGCGCAGTGAAAAAAGTTGGGGAAGAGGGCTGGCAATTGGCGCTGCAACGGCTATAATGGCGCCTCTTTTCCCTGATAGCTCAGTTGGTAGAGCGACGGACTGTTAATCCGCAGGTCCCTGGTTCGAGTCCAGGTCGGGGAGCCAGAACATGAAGGTGTAGCAGCACATGAGGGCCACGTTGAATGACGTGGCCCTTTTTGTATTGGCGCTCGCAGGGACGAACATGGCCTGATGGTGTCCGCCAGCGCCGTCAGCGGCACTGCTATGATGGAGAACCTTGCAGTGCGGAACTTGCCGGCGCTGCGGATCGAGGAGCGTGCAATGCAATCGAGGCAAGACCGCTTGGCCAAACTGATGCAGCACAGGCACGTCAAGGGCCTGTTGACCGGCGCCGCGTTGTTGGTGCTGGTGCATATCGTCGGCACCCTGGGCTATCACTTTCTGGGACGCCCGGATGCCTCCTGGATCGACAGTTTCTACATGACCTTCATTACCGTGGCCACCATCGGCTATGGCGAGATGGTCGACTTGAGCCACCATCCGATGGGTCGTTTGTTCACCGTGTTCATTGCCGTGTGGGGCATCGGCGTGATGAGTTATGTATTTTCCACCCTGGTCGCGCTGCTGGTGGATTCGGATTTGAATGCGCATCGAAGGAGAAAGCGGATGGAAAAGGAAATCGCCAAGCTGTCCGGCCATTACATCGTGTGCGGGATTGGCCGCGTGGGCAGCAATGTGGCCAAGGAACTGGTCAACACCAAGCGCCAGTTCGTGGTGGTCGAAAGCGATCGGGCCGCGCTCGATGCGTGGCTGGAGCACCATCCGAACGCGCTGTATGTGCACGACGACGCGGCCGACGACGCGGCCTTGCTGCGCGCCGGCCTGATGGGGGCCAGCGGCGTGTTCGCCGTCACCGGGGACGACAGCCATAACCTGATGATCGCCATGTCGGTCAAGATGCTCAATCCGAAAGTGCGCGTGGTGGTGCGCCTGCACGACGTGCGCAACACCAACAAGGCGCGCCGCGCCGGCGCCGACGAAATCGTGTCGCCCGATTTCACCGGCGGCATGCGCATCGCCTCGGCGATGGTGCGCCCGCATGTGGTCAATTTCATGGACCAGATGCTGCGCAGCGAAGGCGGCCTGCGGGTCGAGGAAGTGGTGTTGCCGCCCACCATGGCGCCGGTGGCGCTGGCGCGTCTGCTGCCCAGGTCGCGCGCGTACATGCTGATGGCGATCTACGAAAACGCCAAATGGACCTTCAATCCGCCCGACGATATCGAGGTCGGCGGCGGCGTGACGCTGGTGCTGATGGCCGATCCGGGCGGGCGCGAATTGGCGGAGGAGCAGATCCGCAAACATGGCTGAACACCGGGGCGCGCCTCGCGAGACGGGATTTGAGGGCTGCATGCGAATGCGGCCCTTTTTTCATTGGCCTTGCAGATTGGCCTCGACGCTGGTCGGTTCGGCGGTGCATCCAGGCGGTTTCGGCGCCACCAATCCCGGCTTGGTCGCATCCGCATCGATCTCAATACGGTTGACCGCTAGCCTGACGCTCTCAGGTTCTGCATCGGGCGGACCTTCTTTTGGGACCCCATCATGAAACACTCGACATTGACTGTGTTGACGGCGCTGGCCGTCACGCTGGCCACCACGTGCGCACAGGCTGCAGGATTCCAGCACGGCTTTGCCGCCGATTCCAACGGCAAGCCGCTCGAGATCGGCATCTGGTATCCGAGCCAGGCCACACCGAAGTCCATGTCGATCGGGCCCACAACGATGTCGGTCGCGCTGAACGGCCCGGTAGACGGACGCGCATTGCCGTTGGTGGTCATGTCGCACGGCACCGGCGGCTCGTTCCTGGGAAACTACGATACGGCCATCGCCCTGGCCGACGCCGGCTATGTCGTGGCGGCCGTCACGCACACGGGCGACAACTATGCCGACCAGAGCCGCAGCGTGTTCGTCATGGATCGCCCCAAGCACATGAGCCGGGTGATCGACCATATGCTGGCAAGCTGGGACGGCCGTGCCACGCTCGATGCAGCACGGATCGGGATGTTCGGATTTTCTGCGGGCGGCTTGACGACGCTGCTCAGCATCGGCGGGATCGCCGATTTTTCCAAGGTGGGCCCGATGTGCCGCGAACATCCCACAGATTTTGCGTGCCAGGTGATTGCGAAGGCCGGGCCGGCTGGCAGCGCGGCGCCCGAGCCTGGCATCGTACAGGATCGTCGCATCAAGGCGGCGGTGGTGGCGGCCCCGGCGCTGGGGTTCGTGTTCTCGGCGGATGCACTGAAGAACGTCACGATACCGGTGCAACTGTGGCGTGCCGAAGACGACGCCATCCTGCCGCATCCCCGTTACGCTGAAGTGGTTCGGCAGGCGCTTCCGGGGACGCCCGACTACCGCGTGGTGCACAACGCTGGCCATTTTGATTTCATGGCGCCGTGCAGCAGTGCGCTTGCGACCATTGCCCCTGCCATTTGCCAAAGTGCCCCCGGCTTTGACAGGGTGGCGTTTCACCAGACTTTCAACAGCGCCGTGGTCGATTTTTTTGGCAAGAATTTGAAGCGGGACTGAAAGACAACCCGGCTTTCGCGGAAGGGCCGCATCGCGGGATGTGGCCCTTCTTGCTGCGTGATGGCTGCGCCTCAGCAGGCACTTCCGCCTGAGCCATTACAGGCCCTTGCGCAGTCGATGGCCCTTGATGACGACCACGGCCATCGTGGTTGGCGTGGCGATATTGCGCGCCACGGGAGCCACGGTTTGCGCTTGCGCCGAAGGCAGATAATCGAGCACAAAACTGCCCAGGCCAACGACGGCAAGTGCGCTGACAAAAATCAGTTCCATGTTTTTTTGGATGTTCATGATAGTTTCCTTTCAAGTCGGGTTCGATGGAGTGGGTGCATTTCAACTGTCCCACTGTCCCTATTGCAGGTCCCGTGCCAAGTCCCATGTCGTGGCGAGCGCAATGCCTAACTGTTTGAATTTAATGAGATATTTTTCGATTTCCCCGCAGGCTCGCGTTCCGGCAGGCGGCCGACGCGATGCCGGTAGTCGGGCGGTCCCCAACAGAAATTGCTCGTATGTTCGGTGATTCACGACAGGCTCGCCTTGCCAGTTCCATGTGGTGGCAGGTGTCCAGGGTTTGATGGATATCGCACATGCTAGGATGGGCAACGGAATATTGGTCAAGGAATGTGCATGTCCCCGAAAAAGATAGCCGCCACCGCACTGGCCATCGCCGCGTTGTTCGTCGCAGGAGCGTTCCTGGCGCAGGGCCCCGTTGGAACAGAGTTGTCCATTGAATTTCCCGAGCAATTGCGTGCCGCCGCGTCAAACAGCGCCAGTGCCGTTATCCGAACAAGGCGGATAGCGCCGGAGTCCGTGCGCCTTGAATTTCATGTGGGCTTGAAGCGAATTTTTAAAGTGCTTGGCGCATCGATTGGGCCACTTGTTGACGAGACGGAGTCCGCGAGCGAGTACACCATCGTGTCTGCCGACGGCAAGGACAGCATACGCTGCCTGGTTCGCGCTCGGGGCGACCACCTGATTGGCATCGTTATCGAGCACGATGCAAGCACCAGATATGCGGCAGTTGGCCTGCGCGACGACTTGCGCATCGCGGTCCCGGATGTTCCTATCTTGCTCACCGAGCACTGACGTCCAGGCGGCTGCTTCGGCGGTGGCGCGCTACTGCCAGCGCAAGGTCGTCGTATCCGGGAACGAACTGATGATGCTGACCTTGCCCTCGGCCGCCAGCGCGCCCAGCTCGGTCGCCATGCGCGCGCCGGCGTCGGTGGCCGCCGTGGATAGCACCAGCCCGACCCACGCATCGCGCCCCGAATTCTTGGCCGCGTACAGGCACTGGTCGGCCATCTTGACCACGTCTTCCCACGGATGCGCATCGGGCGCGGATTCGATCACGGGGAACGCGGCAAAGCCGATCGAGCAGGTCTTTTCCAGCACCACGCCGTGGCCGACGTCGAAACGCAGCGCCCGCACGGCCTCGCGCAGATGGTCGGCCAGCACGCTGGCGCGCTGGCGGTCGGCATTACGCGCCACGATCAAGAACTCTTCGCCGCCCCAGCGCACCACGAAGTCGGCGTCGCGGCAGGCCTTGCGCAATGCCGCGCTGGCCTGCTGCAGGATCTGGTCGCCGACCGCGTGGCCGTAAGTGTCGTTGACCGACTTGAAGTGATCGAGATCGATCATGAAGAACAGCAGCGTGTGATTGCCGCCCTCGAAATCTCCGCCGCGCGCCCGGTACAAGCGGCTCACCCTGGCCAGTTCGTCGGGCATGGACAGGCCCAGGAAGCGCCGGTTCTTCAGCCCCGTCAGCGGGTCGACCATGCTCGCTTCCTGCAGCGCCGCATTGGCTTTTTCCAGCGCCCCGTTGGCGTTTTCCAGCGCATCGGTGCGGGCCCGCACCAGCTCCTGCAATTCGGCGTTGCGGCGCCGCAGCCAGCCCAGGCGCCAGCGCAGGAACAGGAACACCAGCGCGGCGCCACCCAGCAGCGCGGCCGCGATGGCCCAGCCGGTACGCCACCACGGCGCCAGGATCACCACGTCGCGCGCGCTGGCCTGGCCGAACTCGGTGCCGCCCAGCGAGGCGCGCACCTCGAAGCGGTAGGTCCCCGGCGGCAGGCCGGTATAGCGCGCTTCGCGCACCCCGGTGTCGCGCCAGCTGTCCTCGAAGCCGCTCAGGCGCACCTGGGCGCGCAGCTTCGCCTCATTCACGTAGCTGAGCACCGCAAAGCGGAACGTCAGCGAGCGGTCCTGCCAGGCGACGTTCGGGATGGCGTCGGCCAGGACCTTGCCGGCGCCGTCTTCGACCTTCAGCACGCGCGTCGCCGGCGGCGCCGGCGCGGCCTGCTCGGCCAGCGCGTGGTAGTGGGCGATCCCGCTGGCCATGCCGAACCAGACGTCGCCATTGGCGTCCGCCCAGAACGCGTTGGAGGCCGCGTCTTCGCTGGGCAAGCCTTCGCCGCTGCCGAACTGATCGAGGCGGCCGTCGGCGTAGCGCTTGACGCCCTGGCCGGTGCCCATCCACAAGGCGCCGCGCCGGTCGAAGCCGAGCGAATAGATATTGTCGGCCACCAGCGCGGCCGGCTGGTCGACCTGGCTGGCCTTGAGCACGCCCGTGGCATTGAGCGTGAAGCGGGTCAGGCCCTTGACGTTGTAGTAGCCGATCAACAGGCCGCCGGCCGGGTCGATCGCCATGCATTCGACGCCGAGGTCGCGCAGGCCGTCGGCCAGCCCGTAGCGGCGCCAGGCGGTGCCGTCAAAAAAGGCCAGCCCGCCCATGCCGGCCACCCACAGGCCGCCCTTGGGATCGCGCATGACCTGGTTGATCATTTCCTTCGGGTCGGGCTTGGGCAGCACGACCGCTTGCTCGCGGTAGCCGGCGCCGGCGCGCGCAACGCGCCGCACGCCGTGCGACTGCGTGCCGAGGTAGAGTGCCCCGTCGGGCCCGAATGCCATGCTGTTGACGGCGCTCGGTCCGAGCAGGTGCTCGAGCGGCACCGGCACGAACGCGGCGCTGCCGGCAGGGCGCATCAGCAGCGCATTGCGCGCTTCCTTAGGGTTGTTGCCGCCGACCCAGAAATTGCCGGCGTCGTCTTCGGCAAACGCATAGATCGAGCGTTCCCCGGTGCCCGGCACGACCTGCCATTCCTTGTCGGTCGAGCGGGCCAGGCCGCGGATGGTGCCGGCCCACAGCACGCCGTCGCGGCTGCGGTGCACATTCCACACGCTGTTCGACGGCAGGTTCTGGCGATGCGTATGGCTGGTCCACGCGGTCCGCCCTTGCAGCCGGTGCACGCCTTCCGAGGCGAGCCAGTAATTGCCTTCGCGGTCGATCAGCATCCAGGTCACGCCGATCGTCGGCAGGCCCTGGCGCTCGGTCACGCTGCGCACGCCGTCGTCGTCGAAGCGCACCAGGCCCTGGTTGGTCGGCGCCCATACCCGGCCGTGCGCGTCGCTGACCAGCTGGGCCTTGAGCATCGAGGCGCCCGGCAGCTGCGCGCTCAAGTCCTGTTCGGCGCCGTCGAAGGACGCCAGCCGCAGCAGCATGCGGTGCGAGCGCACCCAGATGCGTCCGCGCGCGTCCTGCATGACGGTGCTGATCGCTTCATTGCGAAAGCCGGCGGGCAGCGCCCTGGCGCTCCAGGCGCCGGCCGCGCCGCGCCGGTACAGCTTGCCCTGCACGGCGGCCAGCATCGCTGCGCCGTCGGGCGCGACCCAGACCGCGCCGGGACCGTCTTGCGGCAGCGCCGCGACCAGCGCCAAGTGGTCCGGCGGCCCCGCGAAAATGCCGTCGGTGGTGCCGACCAATAAATAGCCGGCGCCCGAGGCGGCGATCGAGACCACCGTATGGGTCGGCAGGATCACGGCCGTGACGGCCGGATCGGGCCGGTTGCCGGCCCAGGCTTGCGCGCCCTTGGTGCTCATGATCCACAGGCGGCCGCCGGACTCCTGGTACAGCGCGATGATGGTGTCGCTGAGCAAGCCGTTTTCCGTGCCGAAGCGTTCGAAGCGGTTGCCGTCATAGCGGAACAGGCCGTCCTCGGTCGAGGCGAAGATGAAGCCATCCTTGTCTTGCGCCAGGCCAGTCACGGACGGATTGCGCAAGCCTTGCGCCGGACCATAGCTGCGGAACGTGTAGGCGCCGGCGTTGTCGGCGCAGCTGGCCGGGGGCGCGCCCAGCAGCAGGGCGGCGCAGGCCAGCACGTTGCGCAGGGAAAAAAACGAAAGCATGGTGCGCAAATCCTTCGGGTGGGGCCGTTCACGCTGGCGCGCTTTTGATTGCGAGCAATGTGTCCCTAGTATCAATGGCGCTTGGCTTGTCGTCAAGGCTGTCCGTTTGACATGCCGGAGCGTGCCGTGCGCGTGCCGCAGCCGCGTGTTCTGTGGCATTTTTGGCGCAAATACCTCACCCCGATCAAGCAATGCGGACGAGGCCGGAACTAAGCGCGGCAGCGAACAGACCCTTCCTGAGCCCTGCGTAAAATTGCCTCAGAGACACGGCATTCGCGTTTGTCCAACCAGGATCACGATCATGTTACCTAATAAATTAATTCCCCTGGCCTTGCTGGCTTTGAGCCAGGCCGCCACCGCCCAGACGCCCGGTGCGGCGGGCCAGTTCCAGCAGATTCCCCCCGCCCCGGTCATCCCGAAGGCTGCCCCGGATGTGCGGATCGAACACAACAAGAATGCGGCCGCCACTCCGGCCGACGACAAGCTGCGGGTCGCTGTCAAGCGCTTGCGCGTGACCGGCGCGCATGCGTATCCGGAGCCGGCGCTGCTGGCGCTGACCGGCTTCACGCCGGGCGCCGAGCTGTCGATGGGCGACCTGTTGCGCATGAGCGCGAAGATTGCCGACCGTTATCACCGCGATGGCTATTTCCTGGCGCAAGTCTATCTGCCGGCGCAAGACATCAAGAACGGCGTGGTGACCATTGCCGTGCTCGAAGGGCAATACGGCAAAGTCACCGTGCGCAACCCGTCCGGCAAGGCCGGGCGCAGCATCGACAGCGACCTGGCCGGCATCCGCAGCGGCGATACGGTCACGCGCGCGCCGCTCGACCATCGTTTGCTGCTGCTGTCCGACATTCCGGGCGTGTCGGTGCGCTCGACGCTGGTGCCGGGCGCGTCGGTCGGCACGTCCGACCTGATCATCGATGTAATACCGGGCAAAACCCTGTCGGGCAGCCTCGAGGCGGACAATGCCGGCAGCCGCTATACCGGCATCTACCGGGTCGGCGCCACGCTGAACTGGAACCAGCCGCTTGGCATCGGCGACGTGGCCAGCCTGCGCACGCTGTCCTCCGGCAAGGGCTTGAACTATGCGCGCGCCTCGTACCAGCTGCCGGTGGGCCAGGCCAAGCTGGGCGTGGCGTACAGCAAGCTGCGCTACGAACTGATCGAGGAATTTGCGCCGCTGCATGCCCATGGCACGGCGGAGATTGCCAGTGTCTATGGCAGCATCCCCTTGCTGCGCACGCGCGACACCAATTTGAACGCCCAGCTCGCCTATGACGACAAGACCTTCCACGATCAGATCGACCTGACCGGTTCGGTGGGCGACAAGAGCGCCCAGGTCGTGATGGCGAGCCTGTACGGCGACCACCGCGACAACGTGGGCGGCGGCGGCGTCAATGCCTTTTCGCTGACCCTGTCGAGCGGCAAGCTCGATCTGGAAACGCCGGCCTTGCGCGCCATCGATGCGCTGAGCGCGCACAGCAATGGCAGCTACAGCAAGTTCGCCTAAAGCGCATCGCGGGTCCAGCATGTCACCGATGCCTTGTCGCTGTCGGCGGCGATCAACGGCCAGCTGGCCTCGAAGAACCTGGACGTTTCCGAAAAAATGGAGCTCGGCGGCATGAACGCCGTGCGCGCCTATCCCGAAGGCGAAGCCTATGCCGACCAGGGCTATGTGCTCAGCGTCGAAGCGCGCTTGCTGCTGGCGCCGTTGTCGCCCGCCCAGCGCGGGCAAGTGCAGCTGCTCGCCTTTGTCGACAGCGGCAGCGTCGAGCGCGACAAGCAGCCATGGACCAGCGGCGCGAACCGCCGCACCCTGAGCGGCGCCGGCGTCGGCGCGGTCTGGTCCGAAGCCAACAATTTCATGGTGCGTGCTTATTACGCCAGGAAACTGGGCAGCGAACTGGCCACTTCGGCCCCGGACCGGTCCGGCCGCTTCTGGATCCAGGCAGTAAAATATTTTTGACTATGGTGTGCCGATGCACGCCGCCAATGAAGGAAACACCATGAACGCCATCTACCGATCCATCTGGAGTTCCCGTTCCGGGACCTTTGTCGCGGTCTCCGAACACGCCCGCAGCGCCGGCAAGCAAGCCTCGGCCTGCACCGGCGGCGGCCATGCACGCATGGCGCTGAACCTGCTGGCCGCGGCGGTCGCCTTCGCCTGGGCGGGGCCGCTGCACGCGCAGCCGACCGGCGGCGTGGTCAGCGCCGGCACGGCCCAGATCAGCGCCGCCGGCAACGCCATGCTGATCAATCAAGGCAGCGCCAGTGTCGTCATCGACTGGCAGAGTTTCAATATCGGCGCCGGGCAAAGCGTGCGCTTCGTGCAGCCGGGCAGCCAGTCGGTGGCGCTGAACCGCGTGCTGGGCTCGGATTCCTCGCTGATACTGGGTAACCTCAGCGCCAACGGCAAGGTGTTCCTGGTCAACCCGAACGGAGTGCTGTTCGGCAAAGGCTCGACGGTCAGCGTGGGCGCGCTGGTGGCGTCGACGCGCGCCATCAGCAATGCCGATTTCATGGCCGGCAAGTACCAGTTTTCCGGCAGCGCCGACGGGGCGGTCGGCAACCAGGGCGACATCCACGCGGCCGACGGCGGCTACGTCGCCTTGCTCGGATCGAAGGTCAGCAACGATGGACGCATCGAAGCCAATTTCGGCACGGTGGCGCTGGCCGCCGGCAATGCGCTGACGATGGAGCTGTCGAATGACCAGCTGCTCAACGTGCGGGTTGACCAGGGCGCGCTCCAGGCGCTGGTGCAAAATGGCGGCCTGATCCAGGCCGACGGCGGCCGCGTGCTGCTCACCACGCAAGGTGCGGGCAACTTGCTGCAAAGCGTGGTCAACAATACGGGTGTGATCCGCGCGCAGCGCTTTGAAGAACATGGCGGCGAGATCCGCTTGATGGGCGACATGCAATCGGGCACGGTCAACCTCGGCGGTACGCTGGACGCGAGCGCGCCCCAGGGCGGCAATGGCGGCTTCATCGACACCTCCGCCGCCCGCGTGATGGTCGGTGCGGACGCCAGGGTGCTGACCAACGCCGCCCACGGCCTGACCGGCAACTGGCTGATCGACCCGCAGGACTTCACCATCGGCGGCGGCGTCACCGACAACATTTCGGGCGCGACCCTGTCGGCATTGCTGGTGACGAACAGCGTCACCATCGCCACCTCGACCGGCGCCAATACGGTGGTGGCCGGTACGCCGCCGGTCAGCAACCTGCACACCTCGGTCGAGGCCAATGGCGACATCCACGTCAACCAGGCATTGAGCTGGACTGCCAGTTCGAGCCCGACGACGCTGACCCTGAACGCCGAGCGCGATATCAATATCAACCAGGCCATCAGCGCCACCAACGGCAATATCCAGGCCTGCTGCGGCCGCGACGTCAACGTCAACGCAGCCATCACGACAGTGAACGGCAGCGTGTTGCTGGGCGCCGGGCGCGACCTGAACCTGAGTGCGCTGGCCGCGCTGACCACCACCGACGGCAATCTGATGCTGTGCGCCGGTAACAACGTCAATATTGCTTCGAAAATGACGCTGACCCGGGGCAGCAGCATCGCCGCGCAAAGCCTGAACCTGCCGCTGGGGCTGGTGATCGGCGCCGGCAATAACGGCGCCGGTACGGGCACGGTGATCTTTGCGCCGCTCACGCCGCCGGCGACCGTCACCGGTCCGAATGCGCCGGTGCGGATCATCTATAACCCGGTCTCGTATGCCGCGCCAACCAACTACCTGCCCAACTTCACGTTGACGGGCGGGGCCACGCTGACCCAGCAAATGCTGGTGTTCGCGGCCGGCGGCGACAAGACCGCCGATGGCAGTACCGCCACCACGCTCACGTCGCTGAAAGGCGCGCCGCTGGGCGTGACCCTGGTGGCCGCGCCGGGCAGCACCGCCAATTTCGACAATGCCAACGTCGGTGTCGGCAAGACGATTACCCACACGGGATACAGCCTGGCCGGCCCCAACGCGGCCAATTTCGCGCTGCCGGTCTCCTGTTGCGGGCCGATTGTCGGCAAAACCACGGGGACCATCCTGGCCGCCGTCGTGATTCCGCCGGTCGTCGTGCCGCCGGTCGTCGTGCCGCCGGTGGTGGTGCCGCCGCCGGTCGTGGTCCCGCCGCCTGAGGTGGTGCCGCCGGTCGTGCCGCCTGAAGTAGTGCCGCCGCCGGTCGTGGTCCCGCCGCCGGAAGTCGTTGTGCCGCCGCCGGTGGAAGTGGCGCCGCCGCCGCTGGTGGCGCCGCCGCCGGTGGCCGGCCCGCCAGTGCTGGTCTTGCCGCCGCCGGTCGGTGCGCCGCCGTCGTTCGTGATACCGCCGCCGGTCGATGTGCCGCCGGTCCTGGTTCCGCCGCCCGTGGTGACGCCGCCGCCGGATACCGAACTGCCGCCCAAGCGCCCGCGCAAGCAGGACCGCAATTGACCGGCGCAGGGGAGACGAGATGAGCCCGCGCCGCCCTCTGCCGCGGGCGCGCGCCGCCCTGATGGCAGCAGCGCTGCTGTGCGTCCTGCATGGCGCGGCCGCGGCCGCGGTGGCGCCGGCGGCGCCGCGAGACGCGGCAGTGGCCGATTTCGGCCACGAAACCGCCTCGGAAGACGCGCGTGCGCTGGCGCAATGGGTCCTCGATTCGGACAATAATCGTGCGCTGTCGTTCCTGATCATTGACAAGAAAAATGCCAAGGTCTTCGCCTTCGACCCGCATGGCCGGCTGCGCGGCGCCGCCGCCGTGCTGCTCGGTGCGGCAGTCGGCGACGATTCGGTGGCCGGGATTGGCGAGCGCGCCTTGTCGACCATCCGGCCGGAAGAGCGCACCACGCCGGCCGGCCGCTTCGTCGCCGCGCTCGACCATAACCTGGGCGGCAAGGACATCCTGTGGGTCGACTACGCCAACGCGATTTCCCTGCACCGGGTGGTGACCAGCAACCCGCTGGAAAACCGGGCCCGGCGCCTGGCCACGCCGACCCCGGACGACAACCGGATTTCGTACGGCTGCATCAACGTGCCGGCCAGTTTTTTTGACAAGGTGATCATTCCCACCTTCCGCAAGACCCGTGGCATCGTCTATATCCTGCCCGAAACGCGCCCCGTCGGCGCCGTCTTTACCTCGTTCGACCGCTTCAACGCGAGCCGCCAGGCCGCGCCGACCGCCGCCGCGCCGGCGCCGCACTGATGCGGCACGCCCGCCACGCTGGTCGCAAATGTTGGCGGCGAATCGACAACGTTTGATATAGATCAATAGCTAACCCGCGCTCCGGGCGCCTACTAGATTTCCGAAACGAAATAATGAAAAGCGCCGGATTCCATAACAAATATAAGTCTGCGGACGTGCCGGATTGACCGAGGTCAATACCGGCATACTCACCAAACATCGGCCTCGCGCTCGCGACGACGATGTTTTTTTTTGCCATTTCGGGTGGCGCCGGAGCGGCGCTGGCGCAATCGGCGCGGCTGTCCCTATAATGGCGTGGAGCAAACAGATAATCCGGACATCGCAATGACACTGCATATCGCAACCCCCTTGATTGAATCGGGCGCCATGGCCGGCCCATTTGGCCAGCGGGTCTGGCTCAAGATGGAGGCGCTGCAGCCGCCCGGCTCGTTCAAGATCCGCGGCATCGGCCATGCCTGCGAAGAATATCTGCGGCGCGGCGCCAAGCGTTTCATTTGCTCGTCGGGCGGCAATGCCGGCATCGCCGCCGCCTATGCCGGGCGGCGCCTGAACGTGCCGGTGCTGGTCGTGGTCCCCGAGAGCACCAGCGAGCGCGCCAAGGACCTGATCGCGCGCGAATGCGCCGGCGTCATCGTGCATGGCGCCTCGTTCCAGGAAGCGAACGCGCACGCGCTGGCGATGGTCGGGCCCGACGACGCCTTCATCCACCCGTTCGACGACCCCCTGCTGTGGACCGGGCACGCCAGCATGATCGACGAAGTCGCGCGCGCCGGCCTGGTGCCGGATGCGATCGTGCTGTCGGTGGGCGGGGGCGGGCTGCTGTGCGGCGTGGCCGAAGGCTTGCAGCGCAATGGCTGGGGCCACGTGCCGGTCATCGCGGTCGAGACCCAGGGTGCCGATTCACTGGCGCAGTCGCTGTCGGCCAATACCCGCGTGGCGCTGCCGGCCATCACCAGCATCGCCACCTCGCTGGGCGCGCGCATGGTGGCGCAGCAGGCGTTCACCTGGTCGGCCGAACATCCGGTGCGCTCGATCGTGGTGTCGGACCAGGCCGCGGTGGCTGCCTGCCTGCGCTTTCTGGACGAGCAGCGCGTGCTGGTCGAGCCGGCCTGCGGGGCGGCGCTGGCGGTGGTGTACGGCGCCGCGCCGGAACTGCGCGGCTACAAGAACGTGCTGGTGATCGTGTGCGGCGGCGTGACCGCGACGCTGGCCCAGCTGCAGGCCTGGGCCGCGCGCTAGGGCGCCTGCCGCGCCCGCCTACAAGGCGTAAATGATGGCCGTGACGGCGTCGTAAATCGGATACGCCTGGGCGCCCTTGCGCGGCCAGCCGAGCACGTCGAAATGGTCATAGCCGTGGTAGGTCTGCAGGAAATTCCAGCTGCCGCGCACCGAGACCCCGTCGAAATTGCGTGCCGGCTGCCCGGACGGCGCGCGCATGCTGAGCGTGTTGACCACGCCGTCGTTCTCGAACCAGCGCGCGTCGACCGCCACGCGGCCCGGGGCGGACTGGGTGTAGGCGCCCATGCCGTGCCGTCCGACCGACGGCAGTATCCATTCGCCGGCGTAGGGTTTGCTCAACGGCGCCATGTCCCAGCGCGGGTACTGGTATTGCGGGTTCTGGAAAAAGGCGATCCAGCGGTCGGTGTTGTTGCAGCACAGGCTGCCGGCCTCGGTTGCCGACGTGGCGATCGAGTAATAAAAGACATGGGGCGAGGTCTTCACCCAGGCGTTGAACTGCTGGGCCCCGTCCGGCCCCATTTCGTATTGCGCCGTATCGTAGCTGGCGCTGGTCCACAACGGCGCGGCGCCGGCCGGATGACTGGGCCCGGCATTGCCGGCGCCGCGCGGCAGGCCGGCCTGTTCCAGCGTCAGTCCGCGCGCCTGGTTCGCTTTTGCCCCGGAGTTGGCCATCGCGGTGATCTGGCCGGCCAGCTCGTTGAGGGCCAGGCCGAAGTCGCCGATCGCGTCGTGCAAGCTGGTGCCGTCATGCGGCGCCGACAAGGTGGTGGCGCTGAGCACCCAGCCGATCTTGCCTCCCTGATATAGCTCGCCGCCGCCCTCGTCGCCATGCGGCGAGCCGTGTTCCAGCAGCTCGATCAGCGCGCGCACGGTCTGGCCGCCCTGGCTGTGGCCGAGCAGGTGGATCGGATGGGCGGCATCCCAGTCGGGGTACAGCGCCAGCGGATAGTGCTGCGGGTTGTCGGCCGGGTCGGCGGCCCAGCACTGGCCCGGCGGGCGGTGCTGGCCGTTGGCGTGCGTAAAGCGGGCCGTGTGATTGATGCCGTAATCGACGCAGCCGCCCTTGATCTGGTAATACAGTTCGGCCGAGCGGTCCCAGCTCGAACTGATCGGGCCGACCGTGGACACGAACACCCGGTGCTGGCCCTGGTGGCTGCGCATGTGGGCGGCAATATCGTCGAAGCCGCCCCAGTACTTGAAGCCGGTTTCCTTGAACTGCTCGGGCCCGAAGCCGAGAAAACCGTGCACCAGCACGATCGGATAATTATTGGCGGCAAAGCTGGCGTGGCAGGCGCCCAGCAGCGCGGCGGCGAACGCGGTTTTGATGCGTAAAGGCATGGTGGCATCCGGAGGTGGGGGTCGTCCACCATCTTAGGGGGCGCCGCCGGGCCGGCTTTGAAGCGGGCTAAACTTTGGTGCGATGGCCCCGTTCAGGGCATGCTGCCGGGACCGCTGCTGCCGAGCGCGCCGGTGCTGGCGTGGGCGCCCAGCTTGCCGGGCCAGACCACGTAATCGTCGACCGAGTACAGCTGGCAAGGCTTGTTGCTTTTGCGCGCGCAGGTGGCCAGCGCGCGCGCGTCCGGATCCTCGCCTTCCTCGGCCCAGCACCAGGCGCCGCTGGGCGAGACGGCAAACGCGCGCGGCGTCATCTTGGCCAGGTATTCGCGGTAGGCCGCGCGGCCATTGGCGCTCAGGTAGGGCACGGCGTCGATGTCGTCGAGCCTGGCGAAATCGCTCCTGGGCAGCGATGGCGCCTGGGCGACCGCATAGCGTTCCTCGGTCGGCATGCCGACTTCGCGCAGGAAGTGTTCGGCTTCGCGCCACCAGATCCTGGCGCCGTCGCGGCTGGCCAGCAGGCCGTGCGAGTCGCGCTTGAAGGCGCCGAATGCGAACAGGCGGGCCCGTCCGCCCGCGCGGATAAAGGCGTCGTGCATGCGCCCCACCAGCTCGGGGCCGAACAGGGAATCGTTGATGCCGTAAATCCACAGGCTGGGGATCTTGTTGTGCTCGCCATAGACGTCGAATGCGTGCACCAGTTCGGAGCGCCAGTCGCAATGGTTGCCGTCGTCGCGCAGGCCGCCGGCGAAATTGATCAGGCCGCGCACGCCGGCCAGCTCGCGCGTGCCCAGCGCGATCGTGGCCAGGCCGCCGTAGGACTGGCCGGCGACGACGATATGCTCGTCGTCGATCCAGGCCTGGTCGCGCGCGAACTCGAGCACATCCTGGATGTCGGCAGCCTGGGCGTAGCCGTTGGCGGTCATGTTGCAGCCGTGGTCGGCATAGATGCCGGTCGAGTCGGCAAAGCCCTGGCGCATCGGCACCATCACCGCGTAGCCGCGTTTGACGAATTCGGTGGCCATGAAGATGAAGCGGTCGCGCGCCTGGAAACGCGGCGCGCCCGCTTCCTTGCCGTGATTGATGATCAGCAGCGGGAACGGACCTGGCCCGTTCGGGCGGAAGACCGTCGTTTGCAGGCTGGCCGTGCGGGCCGCACCGGCCGGTATCAGGATGACTTGTTCGTTGAGCCGGAAGTCGAGCGGCAGCTCTTGTTCTACTGCCAACGACGGCAGCAGCGCCAGGCAAACCAGGGTGGCGCAAAGGAGGGAATGTGCGGTACGGCGCGCACGGAACAAAGTAGTGATGATGAGCCCCCGGTGGCGTGGATTGCCGAAAGGAATGCTTCGATTCTAGGCACGGAAATTATCGGGAGCAATACCGGATTGCTAATTTCCGGCTTCCAAAATGAAATAATTTTCGGCAAAGCGCACAGGTATTGCCAGCCTGGCCATGTTGGGTGCGCGGCTGGTATATTGCGCCATCAAACTGAACGGGTTACACCGAATGGCCTTGCCAAGCAATTTGCCAAACAGGCGCGTGCGCTGTGACCGCTGCCAGCGGCCGCAGGCGGCCTGCATCTGCCGCTGGATCGCGCCGGTCGACAGCGCGGTCGAGCTGCTGATCCTGCAGCATCCGATGGAAACCGCGAATGCCAAGGGCAGCGCGCGCCTGTTGCACCTGAGCCTGGCCGGCTCGGTGCTGGCCGAGGGCGAGGCCTTCGATGCGGCCATCCTCGACGCGTTGCTGCATGCGGGCGCGCGCACGCCGCTGCTGCTGTATCCGGCCAGCCCCGGCGCGCCGGTGGCGGCGCCCGATCCGGCGCTGCTGGCCGATCCGGCCGCGCTGCGCCTGGTGGTGCTGGACGGCACCTGGCGCAAGAGCCGCAAGATGCTGCACCAGAATCCGGCGCTGCAATCGCTGGCGCGCCTGCCGCTGACGCGGATGCCGGCCTCGCAGTATCTGATCCGCAAGGCGCACGCGCCGGACCAGTTGTCGACGCTCGAAGCGAGCTGCCACGCGCTGGCACAGCTCGATGCGGCCGTGCACGTGCAGCCGCTGCTGGCGTCCTTCGACGCCTTCGTCGCCCACTTCCAGGCCACCGGCGGCCGGCTGGCCAGCGCGCACGTTACAGACGGGGCTTGAAAGCGGCCTGGCGGCAGCGTAGAATACTGTACATCCATACAGTCTCGAGGCGCGCCGTGAGCGATCCCAACAATGAGTCCGAAGAGCGCGTGATGCTGCCGCCGCGTCCGCTGTCCGCGCAAAAAGGGCGGGGCGCCGTGACCAACTTGCAGGGACGGTTCGAGCGCAACGGGCGCGCGCAATTCGACGATGGCTGGCCGGCCGATGAGGATGAGGGGGCGCCGTTCAAGACCCAGGTCACGGACGAGTACGCCAAAACCATCTTGACGCGCAACGCCTCGCCCGACATCCCGTTCAATGTGTCGCTCAATCCCTACCGCGGCTGCGAGCACGGCTGCGTGTATTGCTTCGCGCGGCCCACCCACAGCTACCTCGGCCTGTCGCCGGGGCTCGATTTCGAAAGCCGGCTGTTCGCCAAGGTCAACGCCGCCGACCTGCTGCGGCGCGAGCTGGCCAAGGCCGCCTATGTGCCCGAGCCGATCGCGATTGGCGTCAACACCGACGCCTATCAGCCGTGCGAGCGCACGCTGGGCATCACGCGCCGCGTGATCGAGGTGCTGCACGACTGCGAGCATCCGCTGGCGCTCATTTCCAAGTCGTCGCTGATCGAGCGCGACATCGACCTGATCGCACCGATGGCCGCCAGGAACCAGGCCATCGCGGCGATCACCCTGACCACGCTGGACCCGGCCATCTCGCGCACGCTCGAGCCGCGCGCGGCCGCGCCGGCGCGGCGCTTGCGCACCATCCGCACGCTGACCGACGCCGGCATTCCGGTGCGGGTCAGCGTGGCGCCGGTGATACCGTTCGTCACCGAGCCGGAGCTCGAGCGCGTGCTCGAGGCGGCGCACGCGGCGGGCGCCGTCAGCGCGCACTACGTGGTGCTGCGCCTGCCGTGGGAGGTCAACGACTTGTTCCAGCAGTGGCTGCAGGCGCATTTCCCCGAGCGCGCGCAGCGCGTGATGAACCGGGTGCGCGAAATGCGCGGAGGGAAGGACTACGACAGCGATTTCAGCAAGCGCATGGCGGGCGAGGGCGTGTGGGCCGATTTGATACGCCAGCGTTTCGTCAAGACCGTGGCGCGGCTGGGCATGAATGTGAACAGCGGGCGCTTCGCCGAACTCGACGCGTCGCGCTTCCGGCGACCGCTGGTGGTGCCGGGGCCGCCGGCCAAGCAGTGCGGCAATGCGACCGGGCAGCTGGACTTGTTTTCGTAATGGGGGCAGCGCGCTAGGCGCCCGCGTCGTGCAGGAATGCTTCGATGGCGAACACGTGCGCGTCGTGCCTGTCCATGTCGCGCAAGGCTTGCGCCAGCGCGAGCAGGTAGTCGCGGTTCGGGCCGCTCGGGCCGTGCGCGGACGCGATCTGCAGCGCGATCTGCTGTTCGCTCGCTTCGCCCAGGAAGGCGGCGTTTTCCGCGGTGGCGATGTAGACCAGGCCTTGCTCGCTGCTGCCGTCGTCGAAATGGATGTCGGTGGCCAGGCGCAAATAGCCGTTCTTTTCGCGGTGGTCGAGGTGGGCGAACACGTCGGGCGTGATCAGGTAGGCCATGCCGTGGCAGACGGCGCCCGGGTCTGGCACCAGCGTCGCCACGCGCCCGGGCGCCGCTTCGGTGCCGCGGTGGTCGTGCGAACCTTGCCAGAAGCGCCGGCTCCAGCCGGCTATGCTGGCAGGACACCGTTCGATGAACGGGAAATCGGCCTTGTAGATCAGCGAGCCGTAACCGAACAGCCACACGCGCTGGTGGCCGTCGAACTTGTCCATCTGCTGGTTGATGGCGATCGTGTTAAGGGACATGGCGCCATTATAGTGGCGCCGGCGCCGCCATGCCCACGCCCGGAATAGTCCAGTCGTGCGCTTCGACGAACTTGAACAGGAAGGCGATGAAGCTCTCGGCGGCCGGCGACAGCGAGCGGTTTTCGCGCGTGTACACCAGGAAGCGGCGCGTCAGTTCCGGTTCGTACAGCTGGCGCATGTGCAGCTGGTACAGGCGCACCAGCGGCTCGGCATACGGCAGGCACACCGTCACGCCCAGGCCGGCGTTGACCATCGCCAGCGCGGTCGTCATGAAGGTCACTTCGTTGGCCGGATTGAGCGGCACGTCGCGCAGCGCACTGTGCATGTCGCTGAGCAGCCGTTCTGTGAACTGGCCCTGCAGCGAAATGAAGGGGTAGTCGGCCAGGTCCGACCAGGTCAGGCGGTCGCGCCCTTCGAGCGGATGGCCCTGCGGGAACACCATCACGAAGGGCATCTCGAACAGCACGGCGGCGGCGATCTGGGCGCCGGGGTCGCGCTCGGGGCCGATGCCGAAATCGACTTCGCCGCTGAACACGCGCCCGGTGACGTTTTCGACCGCGCAGTCGACCAGCCGCACCTGGATGTCGGGGTAGGCCAGCCGGTAGGCGGCGATCACCTCGGGCAGCAAGGTGCACGACATCAGCTGCGGCGCGGCGATGCGCACCACGCCTTTCTTCAACTGGGTATGATTGGCGATATCGAGCAGCGCGCCATCGAGGTCGTCGATCATCTTGGCGAACAGCGGATACAGTTCGCGCCCGACCTCGGTCAGCGCGATCTTGCGCGTGCTGCGGTCGACCACGCGGATGGCCAGCGTCTGCTCCAGTTCCTTGATCAGGCCCGACAGCGCCGACTGGGTCACGTGCAGATACTCGGCGGCCAGCGTGAAACTGCCGGTGCGGGCCAGGGCGGTGAAGGCGCGCATTTGGCGCAAAGTCGGATTCATAAGGTTTTCTGATAAATTGGCGTGAAAATATTGTTTGTATGATAGTTTGTTTTCGACTCTAATGGTGGCAAACCAGACTGGGAGTAGCGCAATGAAGATTGAACGAATTCACCACGTGGCCTACCGCTGCAAGGATGCCAAGCAAACCGTCGAGTGGTACGTCAAGTACCTGGGCATGGATTTCGTGCTGGCCATCGCCGAAGACACGGTGCCCTCGACCGGCGCCTACGACCCGTACATGCACGTGTTCCTCGACGCCGGCAACGGCAACGTGCTGGCCTTCTTCGAACTGCCGCTGCAGCCGGCCATGGGGCGCGACGAAAACACCCCGGCCTGGGTCCAGCACCTGGCGCTGGAAATCTCGTCGATGGACGACCTGCTGGCCACCAAGGCGCGCCTGGAAGCGGACGGCATCGCGGTGATCGGCCCGACCGACCATACGATCTTCAAGTCGATCTACTTCTTCGACCCGAACGGCCACCGTCTCGAACTGGCCGTCAACACCGCCACCGCCGAGATGAAGCACAAGCTCGACGCCGTCAAATGGGACATGCTCAACGAATGGGCCGCAACCCGCAAGGCGCCCAAGCACGCCGCCTGGATGCACGAGAAACACTAAGGACCCGACATGAAACTCGCTACACTCAAGAACGATACCCGCGATGGCGCGCTGGTGGTGGTCAGCCGCGACCTGTCGCGCTACCAGAAGGTGCCGAAGATCGCCGCCACGCTGCAGTTCGCGCTCGACCACTGGGACCTGGTGGTCGAACGGCTGCAGGCCGTGTATGCCGCCCTGAACGACAACGCCACCTGGGACGCGCAGCCGTTCGACCAGGCGCTGTGCCATTCGCCGCTGCCGCGCGCCTACCAATGGGCCGACGGCTCGGCCTACATCAACCACGTCGAGCTGGTGCGCAAGGCGCGCAATGTCGACGTGCCGGCCTCGTTCTACACCGATCCGCTGATGTACCAGGGCGGCTCGGACTCGTTCATCGGTCCGCACGATCCGATCTGGGCGCTGTCCGAAGCCTGGGGCATCGACCTCGAGGCCGAAGTGGCCGTCATCACCGGCGACGTGGCGATGGGCGCCAGCGCGGCCGACTGCGCCGACGCGATCCGGCTGGTCATGCTGGTCAACGACGTCTCGCTGCGCAACCTGATTCCGGGCGAGCTGCTCAAGGGCTTCGGTTTTTTCCAGTCGAAGGCGGCCAGCGCGTTTTCGCCGGTGTGCGTGACGCCCGATGAATTGAAAGACGCCTGGCGCGACAGCAAGCTGCATCTGCCGATCCAGGTGCAGATCAATGAGCGCCCGTTCGGCCAGCCGGACGCCGGCGTCGACATGACGTTCAATTTCGCCCAACTGGTCGCGCACGCGGCCAGGACGCGCGAACTGGCGGCCGGCACCATCATCGGCTCGGGCACGGTGTCGAACAAGCAGGGCGACCTGCACGGATCGAGCATCGAGAACGGCGGCGTCGGCTACTGCTGCCTGGCCGAAGTGCGCATGTATGAAACGATCGAGCAGGGCGCGCCGGTCACGCCGTTCCTGCATTTCGGCGACCGCGTGCGCATCGAGATGTTCGACGCGGCCGGCGCCAGCATCTTCGGCGCGATCAGCCAGCAGGTGGCCATGTATGAGGGGCGCACGCCATGAAACTGTACGACTACTTTCGCAGCTCGGCTGCCTACCGCGTGCGCATCGGCCTCAAGCTCAAGGGGCTGGACTACGAATCGGTGCCGATCCACCTGATCAAGGAGGGCGGGGTCCAGCTCACGCCGGCCTACCGTGCAGTCAACCCGAGCGCGCTGGTGCCGGCGCTGCAGGACCATGGCGCCACGATCACGCAGTCGCTGGCGATCCTCGAATACCTCGACGAAGAACATCCGATGGTGCCGCTGATGCCGCGCGATGCGCTGGGCCGTGCGCGCGTGCGTTCGCTGGCGCTGGTGATCGCCTGCGATATCCACCCGCTCAACAACCTGCGCGTGCTGCGCTACCTGGTCAGGCAGGCCGGCCTGGACGAGGACGCCAAGAATGCCTGGTATGTGCACTGGATTGAAGAAGGCTTTGCCGCGCTCGAGGCGCACCTGGCCGGTTCCGGCGACACGGGCCGCTTCTGCCATGGCGACAGCCCGACCATCGCCGACTGCTGCCTGGTGCCGCAGGTGTTCAACGCCGTCCGTTTCAAGATCGACCTGGCAGCGTATCCGACCATCGTGCGCATCGATGCGGCCTGCGCCGAATTGCCGGCCTTCAAGGCGGCCCATCCGTCGCAGCAGCCAGACGCCGAATAGCGCGGAACCATGTCTAGCGCGGCCAGTCAAATCGGACACACGGCAGCGAAGGCGACAGGTCGAGGGCATGGGCAAGCGTATCTTATTGATCCAGGGACATCCCGATCCTCGCCCGGATCACTTGTGCCATGCATTGGCCAACGCCTACGCCAGCGGCGCGCGCATTGCGGGCCACGAAATTCGCCAGACCAACGTGGCGCTGCTCAATTTTCCTTTGCTGCGCAGCCAGAACGAATGGGAGCACGATAGCCTGCCGGCCGACTTGCGCCAGGCGCAAGTCGACATCACCTGGGCCCAGCACCTGGTGATTTTCTTTCCGCTGTGGCTGGGCGACATGCCGGCGCTGTTCAAGGGTTTCCTCGAACAGGTGGCGCGGCCCGGCTTTGCCTTCGCCGACGACCATATGAACACGCTGGCGAAAAAGCCCCTGGCCGGCCGCTCGGCCCGGATCATTGTCACGATGGGCATGCCGGCCTTGCTGTACCGCCTGTATTTCCGTGCGCACAGCATCAAGTCGCTCAAGCGCAATATCCTGCGCTGCGTCGGCTTTCGGCCGGTGCGGCAAACCCTGATCGGCATGGTCGGCAAAACCACGACCACGACCGTGTGCAGCCTGGTGGCGAAAATGGAAGAGATGGGGCGCGAGGGCGCCTGAAAGAAGGGCGCTTGCGCCGCCTGCCTGTCCGCGGCGGCGCAAGGCAACGATCATTTAGTGCGTGGCGGACGGCGTCGAGATCGCCTGCAGCGCATCTTCGGTGCCCACCGAATGCTTGGTCGCCATGTCGCCCAGCGCCACGATGCCGACCAGGCTGTGCGATGACTGGTCGACCACCGGCACGCGCCGGATCTGCACGTCGCCCATCTGGCCCAGCACTTCATCGACCGCCTGGGTGGCGAAGCAGGTGCGCACTTCGGTGCTCATCACATCGCCCACGCGGGTGCTTTCCGGCGCCTGGCCGGCGGCGGTCGAGCGGATCGTGATGTCGCGGTCGGTAATCATGCCGACCAGCTTGTCGCCGTCGCACACGGGCAGCGAGCCGATGTTGAATTCATCCATCATTTGCGCCGCCTTGCGCACGCTTTGCTCGGGGGAGATGCTGTGTACGTCGCGGGTCATTACGTCTTGAATTGTTTGCATCTGAATCTCCGTGGGGTAGGGGGCAACCGGACTGTGTTCCCGGCTGGGGTATTGGCAATAATGCACGCAATCCCGGATTGATGACGCATGGTTGGAATTGCTACAATCCTGTCTTTGCCTGTTCCCGCCCGCCATGACCGCCACCATTCCCCCCGTCATTCTCGATGCGCTGTCGCGCGCCCATGCCTCATGGCAGCCGCATCTGCGCCTGGGGCTGGACGCCGTCGCGCGCGCCCATCCGTCCTACCTGGCCGAGCTGGCCGGCGCCGATTACCTGCCGACCGGGCAGCGCTTGTTCGCCGCCTTCAACCTGCCGCTGGCCGAGGTGCGCTACGTGCTGGTGGGCGAAGGTCCGTATCCGCGCGCCGACAGCGCGACCGGCGTCTGTTTCATGGATGGCGCGGTCGGCAGCCTGTGGTGCGACACGGGACTGTCCAAGCCGGTCAACAAGGCCACGTCGCTGCGCAATTTCATGAAGATGCTGCTGGTGGCCGACGGCTGGCTCGACGCGGCCGACACCGGCGGCGCGGCGATGGCGCCGGTGGCGGCGCGCGCGGCCGGCGGCGATGCGATCCAGACGCTGGCGCAGCTGCAGGACAAATTGACGGGGCAGGGCTTCCTGCTGCTCAATGCCTCGCTGGTGTTCCGCCCGGAGGTGGCGCCGGTGGTCGACGCGCGCGCCTGGCTGCCATTCCTGCAGACGGTGCTGGGCGCCCTGCAGCCGACCAGGCCGACCTTGGTGCTATGGGGGAAGATTGCGGAGCAACTGCAAAAGCTGCCGGAGACGGCAGGGTTGCCGCAGATCGTGTCGGAGCATCCATACAACCTGAGCTTCATCGGTCACGCGGCGATGCAGGACTTGTTCCGGCCGATGCACCTGCTGCGCGCGGGTTGCTGACGCTGGCGCCAGCGGGCCGGAAACGGGCCGCGCCAAGACAAGATGTCGGGGATTTGCTATACTTGACTAAATCGTTCAACTAATACGGTCATTCTGCAAGATTGACCAGCTGAACTGAGGCAATATTTTACCATGGGATACTGATGCGCCTGACTACCAAAGGCCGTTTTGCTGTGACTGCGATGATCGATCTTGCCCTGCGCCAGGGCAAGGGACCGGTCACGCTGTCGGGCATCAGCCAGCGCCAGGCGATCTCGCTGTCCTACCTGGAGCAGCTGTTCGGCAAGCTGCGCCGGCACGAGATCGTCGAATCGATCCGCGGGCCGGGCGGCGGCTACAGCCTGGCGCGGCGCGCCGACAAGGTCACCGTGGCCGACATCATCATCGCCGTCGATGAGCCGCTCGACGCGACCCAGTGCGGCGGCAAGGAAAACTGCCACGGCGCCGATGCCGCCACCGGCACGCGCTGCATGACCCACGAGCTGTGGGCCACGCTGAACGAAAAAATGGTCGATTACCTCGACTCGGTCTCGCTGCAAGACCTGGTCGACCAGCAAACACAGAAGAATGCAGAGCAAGTCGTGGTGTTGCATCCGCGCGTGCCCGCTGCAATCGCACAAAATTGAAATATCGGAGTGAATTGATGAACGCGCCTTTGGACAAAAAAACCGAGCAGACCTTCGTGACTGCCCCGCATTTCCCGATCTACATGGACTATTCGGCCACCACGCCGATCGATCCGCGCGTGGCCGACAAGATGATTCCCTACCTGCGCGAACAGTTCGGCAATCCCGCTTCGCGCAGCCATATGTACGGCTGGACCGCCGAAGCGGCCGTCGAAGAAGCGCGCGGCCACGTCGCCGCGCTGGTCGGCGCCGATCCGCGCGAGATCATCTGGACTTCCGGCGCGACCGAGTCGAACAACCTCGCCATCAAGGGCGCGGCGCAGTTCTACAAGACCAAGGGCAAGCACATCATCACGGTCAAGACCGAGCACAAGTCGGTGCTCGACGTGGTGCGCGAACTGGAGCGCGTCGGCTTCGAAGCGACCTACCTCGAGCCGCAGGACAACGGCCTGATCAGCGTCGCCCAGCTCGAAGCGGCGATCCGCCCGGACACCATCCTGGTCTCGGTCATGCTGGTCAATAACGAGATCGGCGTGATCCAGCCGATCGACGCCATCGGCGCGCTGTGCCGCGCGAAGGGCATCATCTTCCATTGCGACGCGGCCCAGGCCACCGGCAAGGTCAAGATCGACCTCGAAAACAGCAAGGTCGACCTGATGACCTTCACCGCGCACAAGACCTATGGTCCGAAAGGCATAGGCGCGCTGTACGTACGGCGCAAGCCGCGCGTGCGCCTCGAAGCGCAAATGCACGGCGGCGGCCACGAGCGCGGCCTGCGCTCGGGCACCTTGCCGACCCACCAGATCGTCGGCATGGGCGAAGCGTTCCGCATCGCCAAGGAAGAGATGGACAGCGAAATCGCCTACGTCACCAAGCTGCGCGACCGCCTCGCCAAGGGCCTGCAGGAAATCGAAGAGGTTTACATCAACGGCGACATGGACCACCGCGTGCCGCACAACCTGAACGTCAGCTTCAACTACGTCGAAGGCGAGTCGCTGATCATGGCGATCAAGGACATCGCCGTGTCGTCCGGTTCGGCCTGCACCTCGGCCAGCCTGGAGCCATCGTACGTGCTGCGCGCGCTGGGCCGCAGCGACGAACTGGCGCACAGCTCGATCCGTTTTACCATCGGCCGATTCTCGACCGAAGCCGACATCGATTTTGCAATCGGACTGCTCAAATCGAAGGTCCACAAGCTGCGCGAACTGTCGCCGCTGTGGGACATGTTCAAAGAAGGCATCGACATCGCATCGATCCAATGGGCAGCCCACTAACCGTATTGAATATTCAGGAGTCTTAAAATGGCCTACTCGGACAAAGTGTTGGATCACTACGAAAATCCACGTAACGTTGGCGCCTTCGACAAGGGCGACGACACCATCGGGACCGGCATGGTCGGCGCGCCGGCCTGCGGCGACGTGATGAAACTGCAGATCAAGGTCGGCGCCGATGGCCTGATCGAAGACGCAAAATTCAAGACCTACGGCTGCGGCTCGGCGATCGCATCGTCGTCGCTGGTGACCGAATGGGTCAAGGGCAAGACGCTCGACCAGGCGCTGTCGATCAAGAACACCCAGATCGCCGAAGAACTGGCGCTGCCGCCGGTGAAGATCCACTGCTCGATCCTGGCGGAAGACGCAATCAAGGCCGCCGTGCTGGACTACAAGACCAAGCACCCGGCCGCCGCTTAATTTCTGGAGAAATTATGGCAATCACACTGACCGAAAAAGCAGCCAAGCACATTAACCGCTTCCTCGAACGGCGCGGCAAGGGTGTCGGCTTGCGTTTTGGCGTGCGCACGACCGGTTGTTCAGGGCTGGCCTACAAGCTGGAATACGTCGACGAGAGCGCGGCCGAAGACACCGTCTTCGAGTCGCACGGCGTCAAGGTGTTCGTCGACCCGAAAAGCCTGCCGTACATCGACGGCACCGAGCTCGATTTCACGCGCGAGGGCCTGAACGAAGGGTTCCGCTTCAACAATCCGCAGGTCAAGGACGAATGCGGATGCGGCGAGAGCTTCCGTATCTGATGGCGTAATGCAGAACCACTTCGACCTGTTCCAGCTGCCGGCCACCTTTGCCATCGACACGGGCGCGCTCGACGCGGCCTACCGCGACGTGCAAGGCCAGGTCCATCCAGACCGCTTTGTCAACGCGACCGACGCCGAAAAGCGCGTCGCGATGCAATGGGCCACGCGCGCCAACGAGGCTTACCAGACGCTGAAAAATCCACAAAAGCGTGCGCAGTATTTGTGCGAGCTGCACGGCGTGGACCTGAAGACGGAATCGAATACGGCCATGCCGATGCAGTTCCTGATGCAGCAGATGGAGTGGCGCGAGGCATTG
>JANYGW010000242.1 GCA_025359245.1 Massilia sp. | reverse complement strand
ATGCACTTCATGATCGAGCTTGAACACGCTGACCACGCGCGCCAGGTTGGCGGCCTGGTCCTGCATCGAGGCCGCCGCCGCGGCCGCTTCTTCGACCAGCGCCGCGTTTTGCTGGGTGGTCTCGTCCATTTCGAGGATGGTGGTGTTGACGTGGCCGATGCCGACGCTCTGCTCCTGGCTGGCCGAGGTGATTTCGCCCATGATGTCGGTGACGCGGCGCACGCTGGCCACCACTTCCTCCATCGTCACGCCGGCCTGTTCGACCAGCGTGCTGCCTTCGCGCACCTTGTTGACCGAATCGCCGATCAGGGCCTTGATTTCCTTGGCCGCGCCGGCTGAACGCTGGGCCAGGTTGCGCACCTCCGAGGCCACCACCGCGAAGCCGCGCCCCTGCTCGCCGGCGCGGGCCGCTTCGACGGCCGCGTTCAGCGCCAGGATGTTGGTCTGGAAGGCAATCCCGTCGATGACGCCGATGATGTCGACGATCTTTTTCGACGAGGCCGTGATCGAACCCATGGTGTCGACCACGCGCGAGACCACCGAGCCGCCGCGCACCGCCACTTCGGACGCCTTGGCGGCGAGCTGGTTGGCCTGGCGCGCATTGTCGGCGTTCTGCTGGACGGTGTCGGTCAGTTCGCGCATCGAGCTGGAGGTCTGGCCCAGCGAATTGGCTTGCTGCTCGGTGCGCGCCGACAGGTCCAGGTTGCCGCTGGCGATTTCGGCGGACGCTTCGGCGATCGAATCGGTGCCGGAGCGCACTTCGGCGACGATCTTGATCAGGCCGGCGTTCATGTCCTTGAGCGCCTGCATCATTTGCCCGGTTTCATCGTTGCTGTTGACCTCGATCTCGCTGGTCAGGTCGCCGTCGGCGACGCGCCGCGCGACCCCCACCGCTTCCTTGAGCGGGCCGGTGATGCTGCGCGTGGCCAGGAAGGCGACCACCAGCGAAATGGCGGCCGCGACCGCCGCCAGCAGCAGGATGAACAGCTTGGTGCGGCCGGTCGTGACGGCGGCGTCCTGGCCGGCCTGGACCATGTCGGCATTCTGGAAGGCGACGAACTTGTCGAGCTGTTCGAAGTACCTGCCCTGCTGCGGACGCAGCGAGAACATGAACTTGACCATCGCGTCATCCTTCTTGTCCTCGTTGATCAGGCCGACGAAGGTCTTCTGGCCGGGAATGAAGCGGGTGCGGATCACGTCGATCGCTTTCAGGATTTCCTGGCCCTTGGCGTCGGTGGTGGTTTTCTTCAGTTCGTCGAGGGCCTTGGTCGCGCTGGCGTTGTTGGCCTCGATATTGGCCAGTTCCTTGGCGATCTGGCCGGGGTCGGTCATGATCAGCACGTTGAGCATGCTGCGCGTCGCTTCACTGACGTCGGCCTTGATGCCGTTGGCCGCCACCGTTTTCGGGTAGCGCGTGTCGAGCATGGTCGCCACTTCCTGGTTCAGGCTGGAAATGCGCAGGTAGGACAAGCCCGCCAACAACAATAACAAGAAAATAACGAAGCCAAATCCGAGCGCCAGGCGCTGGCCGATGCTGATATTTTTGATCATGTTAATCCCGAATTCAGAAAATAGTATGAGCGTGCTAATCACTTCGTCCCAAATATACCATCTATCGATATTCAAAAATTGCTGTGGAGGAGCTATTTTGGTGCGACAGCGCGCTTATTTCACCAATATGTTGCGCGTAGGAACATTGGCGGGCAAGCGGGAAATATCTGGTGCGGATGAAACTGATTGACAGTAACACGGAGTGGCGCGCGCACGTGGCGCACGCCAACGGGGCGGGGATACAGCGGGGATCAGGCCTTGGCGGCGGTCAGCAGGTCGAACTTGGCGCGCAACTGCTCGGGCGTTTCGCGCCAGGCCGGATTGAAGGGGATGCAGCTGACCGGGCAGACCTGCTGGCACTGGGGCTCGTCGAAATGGCCGACGCATTCGGTGCACTTGTTGGGGTCGATCTCGTAGATTTCGGCGCCCATCGAAATGGCGTCGTTCGGGCACTCGGGCTCGCACACGTCGCAGTTGATGCAGTCGTCGGTAATGATCAGGGCCATGTTGCAGCTGCGCCTATGCTTGCGGGGGCGCCATCGAGGCGATTTTCTTCTGCAGCCAGCGGTCGACCGACGGGAACACGAATTTCGACACATCGCCGCCCAGCATCGCGATTTCGCGCACGATCGTGCCCGAAATAAACTGGTACTGGTCGGACGGGGTCAGGAACAGGGTTTCGACATCGGGCAGCAAGTAGCGGTTCATGCCGGCCATCTGGAATTCGTATTCGAAGTCCGACACCGCGCGCAGGCCGCGCACGATCACGCGCGCATCATGCTTGCGCACAAAATCCTTGAGCAGGCCGGAAAAGCTCTCGACCTTGACGTTCGGATAGTGGCCCAGCACCTCGTTGGCGATTTCCAGGCGTTCGTCGAGATCGAAGAAGGGCCGCTTGTTCTTGCTGTCGGCCACGCCCACGATCAAGCCATCGAACAGGCCGGATGCGCGACGCACCAAATCCTCGTGGCCGCGGGTGAGCGGATCGAAGGTTCCTGGATAAACGGCTACAACCATTGCGGCTCCCTAGAGATGCACCTGAATAGAACGCGCATTATGCCTGAAAAAAAGGCGCGGCCCGCGGCGCCGGGCCCGCGCAGCCCGAATCGCGCAAGCGCGGTGCAGGTTTTACGCCGCCTTTTCGCGTAACTTGAGCAGGTGAAAGAACACCACGCCGGCCTTGTCGGCGCGCACCAGCTCCCATGGCGCCAGCCAGTCGGGGACGGCGCCGCCATTGTCGGGCGCGAATGGCAGCGCCGCGCCGGCTTCGGCGTAGACCAGGCCGCCTTCGGCGAGCAAGGCGGCGCACAGCGGCAGCGTCCTGGCCAGCAAATCCTGGTTGTACGGCGGGTCGAGAAACACCAGCTGGTAGTGCTGGCCGCGCAGCGCGAATTGCTGGGCGCTGGCGAGCGCGTCGGCGCGCAGGATGGTGACGTTGTCGGCCTTGAGCTTGTCCTTGACGGCCTCGAGCTGGCGCACCACGGGGGTATGCGCATCGATCATCGTCACGGCCAGCGCGCCGCGGCTGGCGGCCTCGAAGCCGAGCGCGCCGCTGCCGGCGTACAAGTCGAGGCAGGCGGCGCCGGCCCAGTTGCGGCCCCACAGATGGTCGATCCAGTTAAAGACGGTTTCGCGCACGCGGTCGGGGGTTGGGCGCAGGCCGAGGGCGTCGAGCACCGGCAGGGGCGTGCGTTTCCACGCCCCGCCGATGATGCGCACCTGTTGCGGAGGCGGGGCCCGGTGGACGGGCACTTTGGCGGGTTTCTTAGGCATGGCGAAGTCCGGATACGAATGGGCCGCACTATATCACGCGCAAAACCTTGCCCCAACACCGGGGTCAGACCTCAAATAAGCAATTCTTGCGAAATAGAGGTCTCACCCCGATTTAAAAATATTTTTGCGCAAGTAGTATCTCATTTGCCGCCCCTGTTCCACAAACCGCCGGACGGAACGCGCGACAATTCTGACCAGAATCAGTGCGCGATCTGGCCGTTCGACTAGGGCGCGGTAAGGAATGCGTCAAACCGGAGGTCTGACCCCGGTGTTGGGGGACTATTTGGCGTCGGCGGCGAGGACTTTGAAGTCGTCGATCCAGCCTTGCATGCGCTTTTGCGCGTGCGCTTTCTGGGCCGGCGTGGCAATCTTCACCGCCGTCAGCACCAGGTTCGCGGTGCTGTCGGTGTAGGCGTCGAAGAAGGCTTTGTGCTCCGGCCCGTCAAAGCGGCCGAAAATTTCCTTGAGCAAGCCTTGCAGCAGCGCCGAGGTCGCTTCCTTGCCCAGCTTCTTCTGCTGCACTTCGCGCAGCACCGCGATGATCCGCTTCTGCCGCAGCACCCGTTCGTTGAGCCACAGCTCGTTGTCCAGCGGCCGGATGTCGGACGCACGCTTGAGCTGCACTTCCTGCTCGCTGCTGAAGCCGCCAAACCACAGGTCGAGCTGCTCCATCGATTTCTTGTAGCGCAGCTTTTGCTTCTTGTCGAGGTCGATCTTGACGAACTTCTTGCGGAACGTCTCGTTGTTCTTGTTGAACTTCTCTTCCATCTTGCCGATCTGCTCGGGCTTGATCGACAGTGCCAGGTCGGTCAGCTCCGGCAGCGCCTTGTTGGCCAGCAGCTCGGTGCGGGTGCGGATGTCCTTGTAGTCGGCCTTCAGGTCCGCCAGCGTCATGTTGCCCGACGCCAGCTGGCGCTGCGCGTTGACCAGGAACTGGCTGTAGTCCTTGAGCTGGGTCTTGCGGTGCCAGCTGAACAGCTCGCCAATGTCTTGCTTGACCGCCCCCGATTGCTCCGAATCGAGGTCCAGGTAGGCATTGACCCACCAGTACAGCAAGGTGTCGCCCTGGTTGTAGGCGAAGCGCACGCTGCTGCAGGCGGCCACCGCCAGCATGACTGCGATCAGGCACAGCACGCGTAAACGCGGGCCCCAGTTATCTTGCGTGTTAAACTTTTTCATCTTTTCAACTCTCTGAACGACTGCCTATGAACGTTGTGATCCTCGCTGCCGGTATGGGCAAGCGCATGCAATCGGCGCTGCCGAAAGTGCTCCATCCACTGGCCGGCAAGCCGCTGCTCTCGCATGTGATCGATACGGCGCGCACTCTTGCGCCTGGCAAATTATGCGTTATTTACGGACACGGTGGCGCAGCCGTGCCGGACATGGTCGCACGGCTGAACAGTGGCGCGCACGCGCCCATCGTCACCGCGCTGCAGGAACCGCAGCTGGGCACCGGCCATGCGGTGATGCAAGCCCTGCCCCAGCTCGACGATAGCGTGCCGACCCTGATCCTGTACGGCGACGTGCCGCTGACCTCGGCCGAGTCGCTCAAGCGCCTGGTCGCGGCCGCCGGCAACGGCAAGCTGGCCATCCTGACCGTCGAGCAGGCCAATCCGTTCGGCCTGGGCCGCATCGTGCGCGAAGACGGCCAGATCCGCAGCATCGTCGAGGAAAAGGATGCCACCCCGGCACAGCGCCAGATCCGCGAGATCAACAGCGGCATCATGGTCGCCCCCACCGCGCACTTGAAGAAGTGGCTGGCGGCCTTGTCCAACCATAACGCCCAGGGCGAGTATTACCTGACCGATATCGTGGCCCAGGCCGTGGCCGATGGCGTACCGGTGGTGTCGGCCCAACCGTCCGCGGAATGGGAAGTGGCGGGCGTGAACAGCAAGGTGCAGCTGGCCGAACTGGAGCGCCGCCATCAGCTCAACATTGCTAACGCGCTGCTGGAGCAGGGCGTGCATCTGCTCGATCCGGCCCGCATCGATGTGCGCGGCGAACTCATCTGCGGGCGCGATGTCAGCATCGATGTCGGCTGCATTTTCGAAGGCCGGGTCGAACTGGCCGACGGCGTGACGGTCGGCGCGCACAGCGTGCTGGTCAACGCGCGCATCGCGGCCGGCGCCACCATCAAGCCGTTCTGCCACATCGAAGAGGCGGTGGTCGGCGCGGCATCGGTGATCGGCCCGTACGCGCGCCTGCGCCCCGGCACCGAGCTGGCCGAGGACGTTCATATCGGCAATTTTGTCGAAATCAAGAACAGCCAGATCGCCGCCCACAGCAAGGCCAACCACCTGGCCTACGTGGGCGACGCCACGGTCGGTTCGCGCGTGAATATCGGCGCCGGCACCATCACCTGCAATTACGATGGCGCCAACAAGTTCCGTACGGTGATCGAGGATGATTGCTTCATCGGCAGCGACAGCCAGCTGATCGCGCCGGTCACGGTCGGCAAGGGCGCGACCCTGGGCGCCGGCACCACGCTGTCGAAAGATGCGCCGCCCGGCAAGCTGACCATTTCGCGCGGCAAGCAGATCACCATCGAGAGCTGGCGGCGCCCGGTCAAGGCCAAGAAAGCCTAGCCGCGCCTAGCGTGCCAGCGCCGGCGCGATCGCCGCGCGCGCGGCCTTGAACGACGGCACCAGCGCCGCCAGCAGCGCCACCGCCAGCACCGTCAGTACCGCCAGCGCCATCCGCGCGAAGTCGAGTTCGACCAGCATCGGCGCGGCGCTGCCCAGCACTTGCCCATTGTTGTACGACATGGCCGCGCGGTTGACGATCCACGCGATCAGCCCGCTCCCGACCAGGCTCAGCGTCACACCGGCCAGCGCCATCCACAGCCCTTCCATGACGAACATCAGGAATACCGCGCTGCTGCGCATGCCCAGCGCGCGCAGCGTGGCCACCTCGCGCCGCCGTTCGAGCGCGTTCATGGCGATCGTGGCGGCCACGGTGGCGGCGATGACGGCAAACACCATGCCGGCCACGCTGTCGAAGGCGATCTCGGCCGCGCCCCGTTCGGCCGTGTAGGCGGCCGATTGTTCCTGCCAGGTCTTGACCAGCACCGGCATGCCGGCCGCGGCCAGGCTGGCCGCCAGCGCGCTGCGCCGTTCCTCGGTATGGCTGGCATCGTTCAGGTAGACCACGATGCGCTCGGTGCGTTCGGTGTCGAGCAGGGTTTGCGCCATCGAGAACGGCATCAGCAAGGGATGGCGCGCGCTGGCGCCGGATCCGCCGCCGGCATAGATGTCGACCACTTCGGCGTCCAGCGGCACGCTGCGCGCCGCCAGCGAAGCGCCGGTCAGCGTCAGGCTGGCGCCGTTGGCCAGCCCGAGCGAGCTGGCCTGGTGGCGGCTGACGGCGACCCCGTGCCGCACGCCGGGATCTAGCTTGCCCGGCAATTGCTGGGCAGTACTGTCCGGCGTGGCGACGATGCCCTCGCCGAAAAACAGCGCCGAGCGCGCGCCGGCCGAGGCGATGCCCGATACGCTCATCTGCGGCACCACCAGCGCCACCCCCGGGCTGGCCCGCACCAGTTGCAGCACGCGCTGCGCCTCGGCCGGTGCGAACATGGCGCTGCCGGGCAGGCCGCCCGGTTCGGGCGCGCGCAGCACCGCCAGGTGCCCCATGCGTTCGCCGATCACCGCCTGCTGTTCGAGGCGCACGCGGGCGCTCGAGGCGTGCCCGGCGAACAGGTCCAGCACGCACAGGCTGGCCCCGATCAGCGACACGGCCAGCAGGCTGCGCGTGCTGCCGAGCAGCATGGTGCGCAGCGCAATCCGGTGCGGGCTCATCGCTGCGCTCCCAGCGGACGCCGTCCGCGCAGCGTGGCCACCCCTTGCAGCCGGCCTTCGTGCAGCTGCAGCGTGCGCGTCACGCGGCTGAGCTGGCGCTGGTCGCGCGTGGCGATCAGGAAGGCGGTGCCGTGCTCCTGCTGCTGGCGCGCGAACAAGTCCATCACCAGCCGGGTCGCGCCGTGGTCCAGGCGCGAAGTCGGTTCATCGGCGATGACCAGGCGCGGCCGCGCGATCAGCGCGCGCGCGATCGCCACCCGCTGGCACTGGCTGGCGTCGAGCCGCGGCGGATAATCGTTGGCGTGCGTGGCCAGGCCCAGTTCGCCCAGCAGCAAGTCGGCGCGCGCGTGGGCGGCGGCCAGCGCGGCGCGTTCGAGGCGCGCGCGCAGCAGCAGCGGCAGCAGCACGTTTTCGCGCGCGGTCATCACCGGGATCAGGTTGAAGGACTGGAACACGAAGCCGATCAGGTCGCCGCGCAGTTCGGCGCGCGCCTGGTCCGACAGTTTCGCCACCAGCAGGCTGGCGACGACGATGCTGCCTTCGGTGGCCGGCTCGAGCAGGCCGGCCAGGTTCAGCAGGCTGGTCTTGCCGCTGCCGCAGGGGCCGCAGACCGCGACGATTTCGCCGCGGTCGACCTGCAGGTCGATGTCGTGCAGCGCGTGCACGCCCAGCAGCGTGCCGCCGTACACCTTGTGCACCCGCGCCAGGCTGACCAGCGGCGCGCTCGGCCGCGCGGAGGCGGCCGTCTTGACTGACTGCGTTGGATCCATATTGCCTGGCCTCGCCTGCATCAATTGAACAGTTGCCAGTAGACACTGTTTCTATTGAGCATTCGTTGCGTTTGCTCAGGCGTGCGCCAATCAGACCACGATGCGGGTGTCGAACTTGCTGCGGAACGTGGAGAAGTAGGTTTTGACGTTGCGCACATTGGTCTGGGCGGCGAACAGGCGGTGCGCCAGCCCGTGGTAGGCCGGCATGTCGGCCACTTGCACGATCAGCACGAAGTCAGGCCCGGGCGCGACCCGGTAGCATTGCAGCACCGCCGCTTCCAGCGCCACGTGCTGTTCGAACTGTTCCATCCGCTCGGCGGCCTGGACGTCGAGCGTGATTTCGACGATGGCGCTCAGGCGCGCGCCGATCTTGTCCGGATTGACGATCGCCACCTGGCGCTCGATGACGCCCTGCTCGGTGAGCTGCTTGACGCGGCGCAAACAGGTCGGCGGCGACACATGCACCAGTTGCGCCAAATCGGCATTGGTATGCGAGGCATCAATCTGCAAGGCATTCAAGATGCGACGATCGAGCTCGTCGATGGCCGTGGCCGGCAGTTTTGACATGGTCATTGTCCGATTTGAAAAAAAATAATCCGATAAATGAAATATTATTTCACTTATTACCATTGGTGAAATAATATACCAAAAATAGGCCAAATTCGACAGCATATTTCATCGCTTCTGCTCTAGCATGCGTTCATTCTCACTTTCTTCTATCGAGGTATCCCATGTGCGGCATCGTCGGCGCAGTAGCGCAGCGTAATATCACTCCCATCCTGGTCGAAGGCCTCAAGCGCCTCGAATACCGCGGCTACGATTCGTGCGGCGTCGCGCTGCACGTGGACGGCAAGCTGCAGCGTTCGCGCAGCACTTCGCGCGTGGCCGACCTCGAAACCCAGATCGAGGCGGTCGGCCTGGCCGGCTTCACCGGCATCGCGCACACGCGCTGGGCCACGCACGGCGCGCCGGCGTCGCACAATGCGCACCCGCACTTTTCACCGACCGAAGAGAATGCCCGCATCGCCCTGGTGCACAACGGCATCATCGAAAACCATGACGAGCTGCGCGCCGAACTGACCGCCCTCGGCTACGTGTTCCAGAGCCAGACCGACACCGAAGTGATCGCCCACCTGGTCGACTACATGTATACGGGCGACCTGTTCGAGACCGTCAAGACCGCCGTCAAGCGCCTGCACGGCGCCTACGCGATTGCCGTGTTCAGCCGCGAAGAGCCGCACCGCGTGGTCGCCGCGCGCCAGGGTTCGCCGCTGATCGTCGGCGTCGGCAAGGGCGAGAACTTCGTCGCCTCGGACGCGATGGCGCTGGCCGGCACCACCGACCAGATCATCTACCTGGAAGAAGGCGACGTGGTCGACCTGCAACTGGCCAAGGTCTGGATCGTCGACGCCGACGGCAACCCGGTCGAGCGCGAAGTCAAAACCGTGCACGCGCACACCGGCGCGGCCGAGCTGGGCCCGTACCGCCATTACATGCAAAAGGAAATCTTCGAGCAGCCGCGCGTGATCGGCGACACCTTGGAAGGCGTGACCGGCATCATGCCGGAACTGTTCGGCGACGGCGCCAACGCGGTCTTCAAGCAGATCGACCGCGTGCTGATCCTCGCTTGCGGCACCAGTTACTACGCCGGCCTGACGGCCAAGTACTGGATCGAATCGGTGGCCAAGGTGCCGGTCGCGGTTGAAATCGCCAGCGAATACCGCTACCGCGACAGCGTGCCGCATCCCAACACGCTGGTCGTGACGATCACCCAGAGCGGCGAAACGGCCGACACGCTGGCCGCGCTCAAGCATGCGCGCAGCCTCGGCATGCTGCACACGCTGACGATCTGCAATGTGTCCACCAGCGCCATGGTGCGAGAGTGTGCGCTCGCTTACATCACCCGCGCCGGGGTCGAGGTGGGGGTCGCGTCGACCAAGGCCTTCACCACCCAGCTGGCTGCGCTGTTCCTGCTGACATTGACGCTGGCGCAAGTGAATGGCCGCCTGACGGACGAGCAGGAAGCCGCTTACCTGAAGCAGATGCGCCACCTGCCGGTCGCGATTGCCGCCGTGCTGGCGCTCGAGCCGCAGATCATCGCCTGGGCCGACGACTTCGCGCGCAAGGACAATGCGCTGTTCCTGGGGCGCGGCATGCACTACCCGATCGCCCTCGAAGGCGCGCTGAAGCTGAAGGAAATTTCGTATATCCACGCCGAAGCCTACCCGGCCGGCGAACTCAAGCACGGCCCGCTGGCCCTGGTCACCGATGAAATGCCGGTCGTCACGATCGCGCCCAACGATGCGCTGCTGGAAAAACTGAAGTCGAACATGCAGGAAGTGCGCGCCCGCGGCGGCCAGCTGTATGTGTTCGCCGACGTCGACTCGCGCATCACCTCGGGCGATGGCTTGCATGTGATCCGGCTGCCGGAACATTACGGCCTGCTGTCGCCGATCCTGCACGTATGCGCGCTGCAGCTGCTGGCCTACCACACGGCGCTGGCCAAGGGCACCGACGTCGACAAGCCGCGCAACCTGGCCAAGTCGGTGACTGTGGAGTAATCAAAACCGGATGACCACCGTGATCAGGCGACGACTGACCGGTGGCTTCTTCATGCCGCCGCCGGGCTGCGGAAATGCACGCAGCCGTGAGTCGAGGGACTGCTGGTACCGCTCGGCACCAGCGCGTCTCGCCGACGGGCTTGCAGCAGCCGACGGGCCGGGCCGCTTCTGTAAGTCATCGTCGGATTCCGAACCAAGGATCTGTTTTGCTTGCGCATGGGATCTGGCGCGAAACCGTTCTGCGCGGAAACAAGCAGATTCTGCATGTCCATGTAAAACCCGCGAAATGCGGACTGCGCCGCGCTTGAAGAAGCAAAGCAACTTTGGCGTAAACCCCACAACACGGCGCCGAAATTGACCTCACTCCTGCGCGGGTTTTGACAATACGCCAAATGTGCTGGATACTCAACTTCAATGGAAGCGCTTCCATATTGATCGTCATTGTTGATAAGGTCAGCTGGACGTGTTGTCGCCCCAACCAACCACTCGGAGATTTTCAACATGAAGATGACGACGACTCACGTCTTGCTGGCAACATTATTGGCTGCCGGCACCTTGGGCGCTTGCGGCGGTAACGCAGCGCACGAAAGCGATGGCGACCGAGCTCCCGTGTTCCTGGCGCAGACCGGTACCTCAGGAAGTTCCGGCTATGGCTACAACCCGGCCGCAACGTCAGTCCAGTTCTATGTCAACAACGCCGCCTGGGCCGATCTGCATTACACCGTCAATGGCGGTGGCCAGGTCAATGCGCGCATGACCGCTTCCGGCGGCAATAACACCATGACCGTGCCGAACTTGAAGTCCGGCGACGTGGTCCGCTATTTTTATACGATCGCCAGTGGCAATGGCGCGGTCGACACCGCATGGATGCAGGCAACGACTGGCGGCGTCAGCGCCGCCGCTACCTGCGTACTCCAGGCGGAAGACTATTCCAACGCGTATGACACCACTGCCGGCAACACAGGTAATCAATACCGCACCGACAATGTCGATATTGAGGCGACAACCGATGCCGGCGGCGGTTATGACGTTGCCTGGACTGCCAACGGCGAATGGCTGACGCACAACAACGTCACCTTCCCGGCGACCGGCGCCTATACCATTGCCTACCGTGTTGCGGCCCCTTCCGCGGGCGGCGTCATTTCGGCCGACCTCAACGCAGGCGCGATCCAACTGGGCACCACGCCGGTTCCGGCAACGGGCGGCTGGCAGACCTGGACCACCGTGCAGCGCACGATCAACGTCAGCGCCGGCACCTACAACCTCGGCACGTACATCAGCAGCGCGGGCTTCAACCTGAACTGGATCAGTATCGCCGGCGCAAGCTGCGGCGCAACGCCGCCGCCGCCGCCGCCGCCACCGCCACCGCCACCGCCACCGCCGAGTGGCTGGACACTGGCCTGGGCGGACGAGTTCAACGGCACCGCATTGGACACGTCAAAGTGGAACATCGAGGTCAACGGAGATGGCGGCGGCAACGGCGAGCTGCAGTACTACACGGCGCGTCCGGAGAACATCCGTGTCACCGGCGGCGAATTGGTGATCGAAGCGCGCAAGGAAGCCTATATGGGCAAGCAGTACACCTCGGCCCGTATTACCACCCAAAACAAGGCGAGCTGGCAGTTCGGCCGGATGGAAGCGCGCATGAAAATCCCGACCGGCAAGGGAACCTGGCCGGCTTTCTGGATGCTGGGCAACTCCATCAGCAGTGTGGGCTGGCCCGCAAGCGGCGAAATCGACATCATGTGAGTGTGCTCACGCGAGTTGATGGCCCGGTTTTCACGTAAATCGATGGTCCTACCCCGAGCTATTTTAGCGACAGCAGCGCCGGCGAAGGCGCTGCTTTTGAACTCTGGTCAGAACGGTTCGCCGTCGAACCTGGCC
>JANYGW010000208.1 GCA_025359245.1 Massilia sp. | reverse complement strand
GCAGTCTGAAGTCGTAGGAAACCTAAGACTCCCCCAATAGGAGCGTTTGTTCAAGTTCCTTGCCGGGGTCACCCCATCGCCCATCGCGCTACGTGATCAAAACGGCGCCGATACCCATCAGCTTGAGTGACCATACTCAGGTGCGCGAGCGCCGGATAGGTTCGAATCCTATACCTTCCACCAGTTTTCTCGCCTTAGCTCAGATGGAAGAGCGCGACGCTACGAACGTCGAGGTCGCAGGTTCGATCCCTGCAGGCGGGTCCAGATTTGCAGCGCATCAGCTCACCGGCCGGTCGCCCCTCACGGCGGCCGGTAGCCGAAAGGCATGCGCTGCACCCGTGTTTTCAACGGAGAGTTGACCGAGCGGTTCAAGGTGCTCGCCTGCTAAGCGAGAGCCCGGGAAACCGGGCACGTGGATTCGAATTCCACATTCTCCGCCATTTTTTAGCCGGCTAGTCCCGGCGCCAGTATTACATTGCCTCGTTAGCTCAATGGCAGAGCGACGGATTGTCTATCCGAAGGCCAGGGGTTCGATTCCCCTACGAGGCGCCAAACAGGCCGACATAGCTCAGATGGCAGAGCGCTTGTTTTGTAGACAAGGGGTCGCGAGTTCGAAACTTGCTGTCGGCACCAGATCGAAAATGGAAGTGTGGCAGAGCGGTCTTTCGCGCCAGCGTTCAATCCTGGAGGATCGCAAGGTCCCGCGCGTTCGAATCGCGCCACTTCCGTCCATCATGGGCGCGCCGCGCGATGCGTCGCTCGCCTGCAGTTCCCAGATAGGGTTCGCAGGCGCAGCCGGATCGCGCCACCCGGGGGCGACCCGGCGCGCGCAAAGCCGTCATCAATCCGAAAGTTTGTTTGCATGACCCCGGAAGGCTACCGGGACCTTTTATCGCCGGTCTGAAGGGGGGGGGGCATACCTCTCTGCTTCAGAAGCAGAGGCTTCTCGGTTCAAGTCCGAGGGCCGGCACCAGTATCACGGCAAGTGGTGGAACAGGCATACACGGGAGTTTCAAAAACTCTTGCCCGCGAGGGCGCGCGGGTTCGAATCCCGCCTTGCCGACCAATCAGCGAACAGTGGCGCAAATGGCAGACGCCCCGGACTTAAAATCCGCGAGCCCGCGAGGGATGCCGGTTCGATGCCGGCCTGTTCGACCACGCAGCACGGAAACCTATCCAGATTGTCCCGCCATGCCGACCCGGACACGGCTGCCTGTCCGACTCACTCCATCCATCCAATGAGACACAGGTAACGTATGATTCCCCAAATTTTGGCGCTCGATATCGCCGGCAATCCCTTCGAATGGATTTCGCAGCAGGATGCGATTTACTACTACGCCACCGACAAGGTTGCATGGGCACTGGGCGAGCGCGAATTCATTTTTCGCGGCGGCGTGTCGAACGCCGGCGTGCTGTCGGAAATTGCCGTCAAGCCGATCATCGCGATTGCGCGCAGCGAAAGAATGACCAGCATGCTGCGTCGTCAATTGCCTTTGGGGGACGACAACAGCTTGCTGTTCGCGCGCGACCGCAATACCTGCGCATTCTGCGGCGGTGTTTACGCGCGCCATCAGCTGTCGCGCGATCACGTTTTGGCGCGCACCCACGGCGGGCCGGACACCTGGATGAACTGCGTGACGGCGTGCCGGACCTGCAACCAGGCCAAAGGCGCCAGCTACGTCCACGACTTCAGGCCGCTGCTGTACGTGCCATACGTGCCGTGCCGCTTCGAGCACTTCATCCTGAGTGGCCGCAACGTGCTGGCCGATCAGCACGACTACCTGTCGGCAAAACTGCCGCGCCACTCCCGCCTGCTGGCGTGAAAAACCGGGGGCTGACCTCGGTTTTGTCAGCGTTCGTTTTCGTATTTCTTCACCAGCTCTGCAAAGCGCGCGTGGCCTTGCGTGCCGACCCAGTTCCACATGATCTCGGCCTGCCTGGGATTCTTTTCGAAGTATCCCTTCGAGAGCGCCAGCCAGATATGGTTGACCAGCAGGGGCTTGTCCATGCGGATCACCCGCTCGCCAAAGCCGGACGCCACCACGCGGTCGATATCGCCCGCCGATACCAGCGACAGCGCGTAGCCGTCGATACGCTTGTGCAGCATCTTCTCGATATTGCGGGACGATTCCAGCGCGCCGTCGTCGACCTGGTAGCCGAGCGAGCGCAACTGCGTACCCAGCGCGGCCCCATAGTTGACGCCCAGTACGCGCGTCTTGAAATAGTCGGCCGGGTCGATGTCCTTGGCCAGCATGTCGCTGGCGCGCACGAACACGATCGCGTTGAAGCGCAAGGCCTTGTCGCGGTCCAGCTTGCCCGCCTTGTTCTTGGGTAGCGCGAATTTGTCGCCATCGGCCTCGGACGCATCGATCGGCATCGCGTCGATGCTGCCCGCTTCGAGCGCGGCGCGCAGGCGCAGCAAGGGCAGGCGCACGGTGACGACGTCGCAACCGGCACTGGCGGCGATGGCGCGCATCAGTTCGACGCTGGCGCCCGGATGGGCCGGCTCGACACTGCCTGCGCCCATGTAATACGGCGGCCGGTGCTGGTCGACGTAGCCGAGCCGCATCGGCGTGCAGGCGCCAATGGCCTGACTGGCGGCCAGCGCCAGGGCGAGCGGGATGAGGACTTTCACAATGCGCATGCAAGCGATCCGTAGCGGGGAAACGCGATGATTATATTCCGCCAGGCGCCATGCAAGGACCGTATTATTTGCACTTGCCACGGACTTTGGCCAGCACGACGAAAGGCAGTGCCAGCAAGCCGCCCACACCCAGGAAGCCAATCCGCGGCGGCTGCCGTTTGAGCGCGTTGGGCCCCAGGCAGCTTGGCACTGCAGCGTCGTCGAATTGCTCGGCAAACGTATCGTACTTGTCGCCCCGCAACGAGTCGAGCTCGTGCCGGCGCGGCACGGCCGCTTGTTTGGCTTTGTCTTCGGCGATGGTGTCGCGCACGGCCTTGGCGATCGCCGCGCGGCTCGGCGGCGGCGCGGCGGACCAGTCATCGGCGACCTTCGCAGGCGACGGCACGCTGGCCGCGGCAGAGGCGGGCGCGGCCATCAGCTGCATGGTCAGGATACTTGCAGCGATCAACAGGGGCATCGTTTCTCTCGTGGTGGGGTGGCCTGCATTATCCACGAATGTACACCGTTTGTTTATCTTTTGGCACCGTTTTTGATTTGCTTACATTTCTCTGCGTGTACAATCAGATTCGCCGAATCGACTTTGGATGGACATGAAAAAATTACTGATCGCTTGCTGTTTCCTGTTCATCAGCCTGGGCGCATCGGCGCAGGCCGACGACACCGACGTTGCCTTCCGCGCGCGGATTAACGCCTTCGTCGATGAGTGGCATGACGATGCCGCCAACGCCAGGCTGACTTACTTCGACAAGATCGCCCCGCACGGGATTTATATCGGCACCGACAAGACCGAGCTGTGGAATCGCGACCAGTTCAAGGCCTGGGCGCAACGCTTTTTCGAGCGCAAGTCGGCGTGGTCGTTCAAGGCCGTCAAACGCAATATTTACATGTCGGCCGACAAGAAGTTCATCTGGTTCGATGAGCTGCTCGACACCCAGATGGGACCCTGCCAGGCCAGCGGCGTGATCCGCAAGACCGCCAAGAGCTTCGAGATCGAGCACTATCAATTGTCGATCGCGGTGCCGAACGAGGTGGCCGACAAGGTCACCAAGATGGTCAAGGAACTTGATGCGAAACCGGTGGCCAAATAGGCACGCCCCCGACCTGAAGCCGCAATGAGTTCGCCAGAAAAATACATCGGCCGTTTCGCGCCATCACCAACCGGCAGGCTGCACCCCGGATCGCTGGTGGCGGCGCTGGCCAGCTACCTCGACGCCAAAACCCATCATGGCCACTGGCTGCTGCGCATCGAAGACGTGGACGAAGGCCGTACCGCGGCCGGCGCCGCCGAATCCATGCTGGAACTGCTGGCGGCGCTCGGCATGCAGTGGGATGGCGACGTGGTCTGGCAGAGCCGGCGCAAGCACTTGTACCAGGCCGCGTTCGAGCGCCTGCACGGGCATACCTATCCGTGCGGCTGCAACCGGCGCGAGATCGCCGATTCGCGTCTTGGCCTGGCGCCCGATGGCGCCGCCATCTATCCCGGCACCTGCCGCCACGGCCTGGCGCCGGGCCGCAGCGCGCGCAGCCTGCGCGTGCGCGTCCCGGACGCATCCGGCAATGCCGACCTGATCGCCTTCGATGACCGCCTGGCCGGCCACGTCGGCCAGCACCTCGAGCGCGAATCCGGCGACTTTGTGCTCAAGCGCGCCGATGGCTTTTGGGCCTACCAATTGGCGGTCGTGGTCGACGATGCCGAACAAGGCGTCACCGACGTGGTCCGCGGCGCCGACCTGATCGACTCGACCCCGCGCCAGATCTACCTGCAGCATTTGCTCGGCGTGCCAACGCCGCGCTACCTGCATGTGCCGGTGGTGCGCAACGAGAAAGGCGAAAAGCTGTCCAAGCAAACCGGAGCGGTAGCGCTGGTGGCGCGCGACGAGGCCGAGGCGGTGGCGCTATTGCGCGATGCCGCGCAAGCGCTGGCATTGCCGGTGGGCGCGCCAGCGACGCTGGCCGCGTTCTGGCGCAATGCTGTTCCCGCCTGGGCAGCCATGCTGGAAGCGCGCCAGGCCAGGGCGGCCTGACACGTCACTTCATTCAGGCTGGACGACGGCGCAGCAGCAGGCCGGCCGGTCCCAGGCCCGGAAGGGATTTGCGGTATTCAGCGGGCGCGGCGCTGGCGCGCTTCCCATGCTTTCAGTTGGACGCGGTAGCGATCCATCGCATCTTCATACAGGTCGAACACGCAGGGCGTGCAGCCGCTGCGGCAGCAGTCGTCGATGCCGGGTTGCGCCGGCGCGACTGGCGCGGGATCGTCCCGCTCCAGTGTCGGATGGCGAATGGTGCGGCGCGGATTCTCTGTCATGCGATCAAGTTAATGGAGCCGCATCGGAAAGTCCAGCACAACCGGCCCTGCGCTTCAGTTGGCGCTGCGGTATTCCTGCAGTTCGAAGTACATGCCCTTGGCGTCCTTTTCGCACGTGCCGCGCATGCTTGTGCCGCGCCGCGGGTGGAAGCTCATTTGTGATCCGATCGCCTTGCCAGCGCAAGCAGCGTGGGCCGCGTCGGGGATGGCGGGCAACGGCGGTGGCGCTGGCGGCGCCGGCGGTGCGATCGCCGGCACTGGCGGCACTGGTGGAACCGGCGCTTCAGGCGCGAGCGGGGGCGTCGGCGGGACCGGCATCCCTGGCGGTGCCGGTGGCGCGGGCGGCGCCAGCAAGCCGCGTGCGCGTGCCTGCGGATCGCCGCGTTGGGCTGCCTGGCTGGCGCCGGCGGTGGCGCACAGGGCGATACACATCATCATAGTAACGAGCTTCATGGTTTTCTCCTGGTGGTTGACTGGCAGGATGAAGTCTGGCGGTCAAATGTGGAGAAAACGTGGGGGCAGGCTACAGGTCGAAACGGTAGCCCAGGCCGTACACCGAACTGATTGCTTCGGTATCGGGCAGCAGCACGGCGATCTTGCGGCGCAGGTTCTTGATGTGGCTGTCGACCGCGCGGTCGGTCACGTCCAGGCTGTCCTGGCATGCCAGGTCGAGCAGCTGGGCGCGCGAAAAAACCTGGCCGCGCCGGCGCGCCATGCCGGCCAGGATGTGATATTCGCTGGGCGTGAGCTCGAGCGCGCGGCCCATGATGCTGATGCGCTGCGCCGCTTCGTCGACCAGGCAGGGGCAGGGCGGCGCTCCCGGCGGCTGGGCGCGCCGCAGGATCACCTTGATGCGCGCCATCAGCTCGCGCGGGCTGAACGGCTTGCACAGGTAGTCGTCGGCGCCGCTGTCGAGGCCCAGCAGGCGGTCGATTTCTTCGACCCGCGCGGTAACCATGATGATCGGCACCTGCGAGAATGCGCGCACCGCCTTGCACAGCGCCAGCCCATCCATACCCGGCAGCATCAGGTCCAGTACCAGCATGTCGGGGATGTCCGTGCGCAGTGTGGCCAGCGCGTCGCCGCCGTTGCCGAACACGGTCGGCAGGTAGCCGCTGGCGCGCGCGTAGTCGGCCACCACGCTGGCCAGCTCCGGCTCGTCCTCGACGATGAACACGCGCGCGCTCATGCGCCGCCCCATGGGAAGCGCATCAGCACTTGCAGGCCGCCCAGCGGCGAACGGGCAAATCCTAAGGATCCACCATGCGCGCTGATGATCCGCTGGCACAGCGCCAGGCCAAGTCCGGCGCCGCCGTGTTCGCGGCTGCGCGAACCGTCGACCCGGTAGAAGCGCTCGGCCAGGTGCGCCAGTGCGGCGTCGGGCACGCCGGCGCCGCTGTCGTCGACCAGGATTTCGAGGTCGGCGCCGGCGCGCCGCGCCTGCAGCGTCACGCGCGCGCCGGCGCCGCAATAGCGAATGCAGTTTTCAAACACGTTGGAAAACAGCTGGCGCAGGCGCTCGGGGTCGGCCAGCACCATGCTCTCGCCAGGCGCGGCGCCGATCTCGATGGCCAGCCCGGCGGCGGCGAACTTGTCGTCGAACGCGCCGGCCTGCTCGCGCACCAGCAGCCACAGGTCGGTCCGCTGGCGCTGGTATTCCAGGTCGCCCACGTCGGCGCGCGCCAGTGCATACAGCTGGTCGATCAGTTTGTTCAGCGACAGCACCTGGCGCAGCATCGCCGCGGTGCCTTCGGCGCTGGCCGGACGTATGCCATCCTGCACCGCTTCAAGCTGGGCGCGCAGCACCGACAACGGCGTGCGCAGTTCGTGCGAAGTGTCGGCCACCCACTGGCGGCGCGAGGCTTCGACCTGGTCGAGCTTTTGCGCCAGCAGGTTGAAGCTGTGCGCCAGTTCGCCCAGTTCGTCGCTGCGCGCTTCCGCCAGGCGCGTGTCGTAGTGGCCGTCGGCCAGCGCGCGCGCGCCGCCGGCCAGGCGCAGGATCGGTTTGCGAAAGTGCGCCGCCAGCAGCACGGCGGCCAGCGCGCTGAGCGCGATGCTGGCCGCGATGATGATCAGCAGGCTGTCTTTCAATTGCCTGATGAAGGTGACCGACATGGCGTCGCTGGGACGCGCCGCCCTGGCCACCACCAGGTAGCCGACCGGCTTGCCGCCAAGCTCGATGGCGCGGCGCGCGCTCGCTTCGGCGCCGATTTTGCGGCCCGCCAGGTAGCGTCCGCCGGCGTCGAGCAAGGTGACCCGGTCTTGCAGGCCCAGGTCGTCGACGGCGGCGTCCTCCATCGGCGGCGCCGGTTCGGCCGGCACTGCCGGCGGCGGCAGCGGCGCGATGGCGGGCTCTGCTTGCGGCGCTTCCATCTCGCGCGGCCCCGCCGGTGCCACCGGGGCCTCGGGCGGCACCGGGGGCACCGGCGGGGCCGGCGGCACGGGGGCCAGGCGCTGCTGCTGCAGGCGCGCCAGTTCATCGGCGATCCATTGGCCGCGCTGTTCCGGATCGGCGGGAATGAAGTGCCAGTCGTGGTGGCGCCGGTAGCGGCCGGCGAGGACGCCCGCGAGCTGGTCGAGCCGGTCAAGTTCGATGTTGACGGCGTAGTCGCCGAAGCTGCTCATCACGTTGTGCCGCATCAGCGCGATGGCCGTCACGGCGACCGCCAGGATCGCCAGCAGGACCGATGCGAACAGGCGGTGGCCGATGGAAAATCTCAATGTAGGTACCCGCTGGCTGGAAATGGTGAGTGTAGCCGGTTTACTGCGCGGCGCGTTGCCTCTGGACGAAGGCGGCGATTTTCTCCATCGCCGCCGGCGCCAGCGTCTCGGCGATGCCCGGGTACTCGTCCTCGCGTCCGGTCCTGGCGGTTTGGAACAGGTGGTTCAGGGACGGCAGGATGGCCGACTCCACCTTGCGGTTGCCGCCCTCGTGCAATGCGTCGACCAGGCCGGCCAGGTTTTCCGGCAGCGGCACCTGGTGGTCCAGGCTGCCGTTCAGTGCCAGCACCGGGCAGCGCACCTTGCGCCAGTGCGCGCGCGGGTCGGACATCAGGCTGGCGCGCAGGAAGGGCATCGCGGCCCACTGGTACGACAGCGTGCCCACGTTCATCTCGTATTTCTCGACCAGCGCCTTGTCCTGCGGCGCCAGGCCGGCGACCAGCGCCTTGAGCGCGCCGATGCGCAGCTCGGCATCGGGTTGCGCCTTGATGATCCCGTACCACTGGCGCACGTAGACCTGCAGGCGCGCCACGTCGGCCGGGCTGGCGCCTTTGTCCTGCGCGTAGACGCGGTCCTGCAGCACCACCGCGTTCAGTCCATCGAGCCCGGTGCCGGCCAGCGCCACGATGAAGTCGACGGCGTGCGGATCGCGCGCCGCTACCATCGCGGCGACCTCGGGCCCTTCGCTGAACGCGACCAGCCCGACGCGGCCAAATTGCCGGCGCGCCTTCAGGGCCTTGACCACGGCGCCCAAGTCGTTGGCCAGGTCGGGCAGCGTGTGCTGCTCATATGTGCCCGAAGAGCGGGCGATGCCGCGCTTGTCGTAGCGCAGCACGGCGATGCCGCGGCGCGCAAGGTAATCGGCCAGCACGGCGAACGGCCGGTGGCCGAACATCGCCGAGTCGCGCGTTTGCGGACCGCTGCCATGCACCAGCACCACCACGCTGCCGCTTGCCTTGCCCTGCGGGAGCGTCAGGGTCGCGCCGAGCGTGACGCCATCGGCGCTGGCGATAGCGAGCGTCTGTTCGTCGTACGGGAACGGGCCGCGCGGCGTTTGCGTGCGCGCCGCGGATGGAAACTCGGCCACCTTGCGCAGCGTCAGCGGCGTGGGCGTGCCATCCTGCCGGAATTCGGCATCGAAGTGGTCGGCGTTCCAGCGCAAGTGCATCGCCGCGAACCCGACGTCGAGTTCGACCCCGTCCGGCGTTTCGCTGATGCGGCGCACGGGAATGTCGAGCGCGCCCTGATCGGGGCTGGCGACGCTGGCCCAGTAGCTGCCGTCGGCCCTGGTGAACAGGTCGGCGCCGAGCCGCAGCGTGATGCCATCGGCGGTCTTCATGGCGCCCAGCCAGCGTCCCTGGTGCTGCTGCAAAGTGCCAGCGTGGGCAAGCGGCGCCAGGATCAGCATGGCTCGTACAAAGTGCTTCATTCGCATTCTCCGGTGTGTGTATGGGCGAACTTTGCCGGCCAAATGTGGAGAAACCGTGGCGGCGTACGTTGCGGTTTTTGATGTTTTTTGATGGTTGGTAAGCAATGTTGGAGTAAACCAACAAGTCAACTGGTTTTTTTGCCATGCGTGAACTATTTGCAATATTCCATGGATATTTCATGTACGATTTATTCGATTGCAAGGGCATTCCACGGAGCGCGCTGCACGGCCGCTTCCGTCATGGCATTGAGTACATCGAGGATACGATGGCCGAAAAATCGCAAGTCGCGCTGCACCTGACGTCGGAATGGTTCATCCAGCCCGGCCGCGAAACCGAGGTGGCGCGCGTCATCGCGCAGCTGGTCGCGCAGGTGCGCGCCGCCGAACCGGACACGCTGGTCTATTTCGTCCACAAGCCCGTCGCGCCAGGCGACGCGCTGCAATCGCTGCCCCCGCCGGCGCCCAATTCACTGCTGTTCTTCGAAGCCTATCGCGACGCCGATGCCTTCCATCGGCATGTCAACGGCGCCATCTTCACCCGCTTCGTGGCCGACCACGGCGGGCTGTTCATTTGCGCGAACGGCAAACCGTTCACCTTCGTCGAGTTCCTCACGCTCGAACACGGATTCATGCGCGCCGATGCTGGCGCATTGCTTGTTTGACGATCGTCGTCCCATCACATTGGAGAACCTATGCGTATCAATAAAATAGCCGTGGCCTTGTTATGTGCATCCACGATGCTGGGCGCCGCCGCCCAGGTGCCCGCTCCGTTTGCCAATGCCCAGTGGCCGGCGCCGCAGGGCTTCACCGGCACCACGTTCGCGCTCAGCCACGCTTATCCGGCGACGGCCCCGGTCCCGGCGATGCCCTGGCGTAGCGCGATCAACAACCAGCCGATTTCGACGGCCAATGCCAGCGCCTATGCGGAAGCGCTGAAAGCGGCCGTGGTCGGCGACATGCGCGTGCTGCTGCAGGACTACAAGAACTGGGATGCGCCCAAGCGCGGCTGGTACAACGAACCGTGGCTGGGCGCGACCATGCGCGAGCCGATCCACGGCATGTACGTCGGTTCGTCGCCGCTCGACGCTTCGCTGTTCAAGGGCAGCGGCCTGACCAAGCCGATCACCACCTACGTGCTGACCTATTACAACCAGACTGCCGCCCCGACCCTGAACAAGGTCTGGGGCAGCAGCGCCATGACGCCGAGCGTGTCGCCGCAAACGACCCAGTTCGCCGAAGGATCGATCATCATCAAGGCCGCTTTCATCACGGCCGACGCGACGGTCTGGCCGGTGATGAAAGGCGCGCTGACATGGCCGCTCTACATCACGATCAACGCGACCAAACAGCCCACGCCGACGCCGACGCCGGTGATGACGCCGACCTACCTGATGCAGTTCGATATCATCGTCAAGGACAGCGTGTCGGCGCCGAAGACCGGCTGGGTCTTTTCGACGCTGGTCTACGATACCCGCATCCCGGCCGACAAGGCCGACATCTTCAGGCAGATGGTGGTGCTGGGCGCGCAGTGGGGCAACGACCCGCAGGCCGACAATCCGGCCGTGCTGAAACCGGTCCTGCTGGAGAACTGGAACAATCCGAAGGCCCCGACCTACGGCGGCGAAACGTTCGGCTGGGGCCAGCGCCTGTCCGGTCCGAACGACGGCGCGATGAACGATATCGCGTATGCCGCCGGCGCCACGCCGACGCCGCAGAAGTACGTCAAGAACGGCAAGGACTCTTCCTGCATGAGCTGCCACAGTTCGGCCCAATGGAATTTGCAGAATCAAAAGCTGGGCATGGATTCCTTCCTGCTGCCTTTGTCGACTCCGCGTCCGTCCTTGCCGCCTGGCTGCGCCGTCACCAAGAAAAATCCGAATCCGGCATGCAGCAACTTCCTCAATTCGCCGCAGCCAGGTTCGGCGGAATGGATGAAGTGGTTCCAAAATCGCCAGGGTAACGTGCCGATGGATGGCGGCAGCGTGGCGGGCGACTTCGACATGGTCCTGACCTTCAAGACACTGCCGGCGTGGTACACGGCGACCCAGAGCGCCGGCGAACATAACCTGCAAAAACTGGACCTGCGCGGCAAGCGCATGCCGGCGCCTGCCTCGCCCAAGTAAGGGGGGACATCATGACCTTCAACTACAAACGTTTTTTCGCCGGCCCCAAGGACCTGCCCAACGGGACTTCCTTCGGCTATCCGGTGCCCGGCCAGCAGGCGAGCAGCGCGGACGAAATTGCCGGACACGCGTTCTTCGCCAGTCCGGCCGACTGGCCGACCATCGCCAATGCCAGCCACGACTTCATCGTCATCGGCAGCGGTCCGACTGCGGTCGCTTTTGTCGAGCAGGCGCTCAAGACCAATCCGCACGCGAAGATATTGATGCTCGAACGGGGCGGCTTCTGGCTGCCGGTGCACTACCAGATGCTGCCGGTGGCGTTCCAGGCCGCCACCGGTTCGCCGCCGACCACCTATCCGTGGTCGCGCACCAGCGAAATGGCCACCACCGGCATGAAGTTCTTCCAGGCCGGCTATATCCCGGTGGTCGGCGGGCGCTCGACCTACTGGAGCGCGTGGTGCCCGTCGCCCGGGCCGGAACTGATGCGCGACTGGCCGCAGGAGCTGGTCGACGTCACGCTGCAGCCGGGCTTCTGGGAGCGCGCCAGGAGCTTTTTGCACGTCGCTTCGATGGACCAGATCCAGGACGGCGTGTACGGCAAACTGCAGCAGCAGCTTGACGCCAACCTGCGCGAAAATTACAAGCGCGCCGTGCCCTCGGCCGAGCATGCGTATCCGGCGCCGATCGCGGTCGGTGACCCGGACTGGCAGGGCGTCAAGTTCTACAAATATTCGACCGTCGGCACCTTGCTGGAATTGCAGCAGCGCCAGGCCGGCCTGGCCAAACAGCGCAAAGGCGCGGCGCTGACCATCGTCGACCGCTGCACCGTTTCGCGCCTGCTGCATGACGATCGCGGCAACGTGATCGCGATCGAATCGAGCCGCGGCATCGTGGCTGTGGGCGAGGCGAAGATCATCCTGGCGATGGGGACGATACCGCCGGCCACGCTGCTGATGAATTCCTTCGGCGAGCAGCTGCCCAATGCGGGCCAGCGCTACACGGGCCACTTCATGTCGCATGTGACCGCGCGCGTGAAGCGCTCGGCGTTTCGCGACCTGGCGGCGCTGGAGCTGGGCGCCTTGTACCTCGACGGCAAGGACCCGGCTGGCTTCCAGTATCACGTGCAGGCCAGCGCGTTCGCGTCCGATGATCCGGCGCGCGATGCCGGCACCATTGCGCATGAAGCGCCCGATGCTGCGGCGGTGGCCTCGCCGCAGCAGCTGGCCGATTCGACCGGGCATGTGGTATTCGTGTGCGCGACGCTGGGCGAGGTCAACGAGAACAACGCCAGCAACTGGATCCGCCGCAATGGCGGCACCGACCCGACCACGAATATCTCGCTGCAGCTGATGCCGGGGCCGCAAGACCTGGCCTTGTGGGACGTGCTCGACGAGGCGACCTACCAGACCATCGGTGCGATGGTCGGCGGCGCGGAGATCGAATACTGGAGCGATACGCAGGAGGGGGGCGCCTGGTCGACGACGCGTGCGCCGCGCAAGCAGATCCGGCTGAACATCATCGTGCATGAAGCTTCGCCGCTGTGGATGGGCAAGGATCCGGCGACCTCGGTGGTGGGGCTAGATTACCGGCCGCATGGCGTCAACAACGTGTACGTGACCGGGGCGTCGCTGTTTCCGACGTCCGGCTCGTGGAATCCGACGCTGACCATGTGCGGGCTGGCGCAGGATTTGGCGGACCGGCTGCAGAAATAACGTCGTCCTCGCGCACGCGGGGACGACGAAATGGTCAGACTTCGGCCCAGCCGCGCAGCAGGTTGTGATAGTGGCGGGTCAGGCTGACCACTTCCTCGCAGTCGCCGATGCGCGCGCGCAGGCGCTGGATGGTCTGGTCCAGTTCAAACAGCGCGGCGCGCTGCACATTGTCGCGCACCATGCTCTGGAGCCAGAAGAACGCGCACACGCGCTCGCCGCTGGTCACCGGCTCGACCCGGTGCACGCTCGACGACGGATACAAGATCATGTCGCCGGCCGCCAGCTTGACGTCGTGCGTGCCATAAGTATCGGCCACCACCAGCTCACCGCCTTCATAGTCGTCCGGCTGGCACAGGAACAGCGTGCATGACAAGTCGGTACGCAACAGCGTGCCGCTGCCCGGCATCTTGCGCACCGCGCCGTCGACATGGTCGCCGTAATGCTCGCCCCCGGCGTAGCGGTTGAACAGCGGCGGCACGGTACGCAGCGGCAGCGCGGCGGAAAAATACAACGGGTTGACGGCCAGCGCCGCCAGGATCACCTGGCCCAGTTGCTGCCCCAGCGCTGCATGTTCCGGCAACTGGCGGTTGTGCTTGACCCGGGCGCCTTGCGGGCCGACCGTATCGCGCCCGTCGCTCCAGTCGGCATCGGCCAGCGCCTGCCGCATCGACGCCACTTGCGCAGGCGTCAGGACTTCAGGGATATGCAGCAGCATCGTCGTCTCCGTGGTCAGAAGCGGAAGTTGGCCGTCAGGCTGGCCGAACGCGGCGCGCCCGGCGAGTAGCGATAGCCGCTCTTGTTAATCGCTGCAATGTAATCCTTGTCGGCCAGGTTGTACAGGTTGAACTGCAGGTCGACGTTCTTGCTGACCGGGTAGGACGCCATCGCGTCGGCCACCCAATAGGCGTCGGCCCAGGCCGGCGTGCCGACGGCGCCATCGGTGCCGCGCAGCAGTTTGCCGACGTAGCGCGCGCCGCCGCCGATTTTCAGGCCGTTCGCCAGCGTGTACGAGGTCCAGGCGGTGAACGCGTCCTTCGGCGTGTAGGTCAGCGCGTTGGTGCCGTTGGCGGTGGTCAGCTTGCCGCTTTCTACCGAGGTGTCCATGCGCGCATAGCCGGCGCTGACCAGCCAGTTGCGCGACAGTTCGCCCGTCACGCCCAGCTCCACTCCCTGCACACGCTTCTTGCCGGTCTGGTAGTACTGCAGGTCGACCGGGTCCTGTTCGACTTCGTTCTTGACCGTGGTGCGGTACAGGGCCGCGGTCAGGCTCAGTTTCTGTTTCAGGAAGTCCCACTTGGTGCCAACTTCGGTGGTCAATGTCGCCTGCGGCACGTACTTCGGATTCGAGGCGCTGTTGACGTTGGTGGAGAAGGTCAGGTTGGTGCCCGGCGGCGCCTTGGAACTGGCCACCAGCGCATACACGCTGCTGTCGGCGGTCGGCTTGTACAGCGCCGACAGCTTGCCGTTGGCGAGCGTGTCGGTCAGCTTCAGGTTGGCCGGGATCAGGGTGCCGATCGGCAGGCCGCCCGTGACTGCGGTCAGGATCGTGACCGCGTCGGACGTCATGTTGAAATGGTCCATGCGCGCGCCGTAGTTGAAGATCCACTTGTCGCCCAGCTTGACGGTGTCGAACAGGTACAGGCTCTGGGTGCTGACGCTGGCGTCGGCGCCGGTGCCGTTGCGGGTCAGGTTCAGGCCAGTGACCGGCGATGCTGGATTGGGCGCATACAGCAGGGCCGGGGCAAGCGTGCCGGCGCTGGCAGGCACATAGCCGATATTGGTTTGCTTTTCCATCGTCAGTTCCAGTCCGCCGACCATGGTGTGCTTGAACGCGCCGGTATCGAAACTGACCGTCGCCACGCTCTGGTTGGTCATGATCTCGTTGGTCTGGTCCTTGATGGTGCGGGTGGTGCGCGCCAGGGTCCAGGTCGACGGATCGGCCGGTACCGGCGTTTTCAGGTTGGCGCTGGTGCCCATGAAGGCGGTCAGCAGGTAGTCCTGCGAGGTGCGCCCGAAGCGGCTGATGTTCTGCAGCTTGACGGTGGGGCTGTAGTCATGTTCGAGCTTGACGGTGAACATGTCGGCCTTGACCTTGTCGTAGTCGCTGTCCGAGCCGTAGAAGCCGTGCGGATCGACCTTGGCCGCGCCGTTGAGGAAGGTGCGGATCGGGGCGGCCGTGTCCGGCGTCGTGTAGCCGGGCAGGCCGACCGTGGGCACGCCGCCATCGGGCGTGTTGTGCTGGTCCACGTGCAGGTAGTTGAGGAAGATCCGGGTCGGGCTGTTCAGGCCAAACGCGAGCGACGGCGCGATCGCCCAGCGCTTGTTGTTGACGATGTCGCGCGCCGGGTTGCCGCTGTCCTGGGCCACCGCATTGAAGCGCAACGCGATGCCCTTGTCGGCATTGAGCACGCGGTTGACGTCGACCGTGGCGCGCTTCTGGCTGGCACTGCCAAACAGCACGGAGCCGGACACCGCGTCTTCCAGCGTGGCCTGCTTGGTGATCAGGTTGACCGAACCGGTCGGCGAAGCGCGTCCGTTGTCGGTGCCGGCCGGGCCCTTGAGCACGTCGATCTGGTCGATGTTGAAGACGTCGCGCGCGATCGAACCGATGTCGCGCACGCCATCGACGTAGATGCTGGTCGATGAATCGAAGCCGCGCATGTAGATCGCGTCGCCGGTGGTGGTGCTGCCGTTTTCGCCCAGGAAGAACGCGCCCACGCCGGGCGTGTTGCGCAGCGCTTCGGTCAGGGTCACCGCGCCTTGCTGCTGGATCAGTTCTTTCTTGATGACGGTGATCGACTGGGCGGTGTCGACCAACTTTTCGGTGTACTTGGGGGAGGCGGCCTTGTCGGCCTTGAAGTCGTTTTCGGCGCTGCCGATGACCTTGATTTCGTCCAGCGTGCGCGGTGCGGCTGTCTGGGCGTGGGCGGCGAGCGGCAGCATCAGGACGGCAATCGCGCTGCCGATGTGGTGGGTGAAACGGGACTGCGTGTGTTTGCGACTGGTGATCTGGATCATGGCGACTCTTTTCGATAAGTGATAGGTCAATCGAAAAGAGTGTAAAGCAAATATGGTATTTAGTAAATGCGAATCGTTCTCAATATCGTTAACATTCGCATTTGGTGCGATCAGTAGACGTCACGCCGGTAGCGTCCACTTTCGGCAAGCTGGTCGACGCCGTCCTGGCCGAGCGCGGCCAGCAGCGCTTCATGCACGCCGGCCGCCATACCGTGCAGGCTGCCGCATACATAAATGGCGGCGTCGCGCGCGATCCAGTCGCGCAGCAGGGCGGCCTGCTGCGCCAGCGCATGCTGGACGTAGCGCAGCGGGTCGCCGTCGTGCGAAAACACCAGGTGCAGTTGCTCGAGCATGCCGGCGCCGTGCCAGGCGCTGATCTCGTCGCCGCAAAAACGGTCATGCGCGGCATTGCGCTCGCCGAACAGCAGCCAGTTGCGCGTCTCGCCCGCGTCGACCCGGTGTTTCAGGTGGGCGCGCAGGCCGGCGATGCCGGTGCCGTTGCCGATCAGGATCAGCGGCCGGCCGCCATTGGCGCCGATCCGGAAGCGGCTGTGTACGCGCAAGCGCAGCGTGATCGGCGCGCCGATGGCGGCATCGTGCGCCAGCCAGCCGGAGGCCAGTCCGGCGCCGCCGTCGGCGCGCAGGTGCAGGCGCACCAGCAGTTCGAGCCGGCCTTCGGCGCCGACCGAGGCGATCGAATATTCGCGCGGATAATCCGGGTCGGCCGGCGCGCTCACTTGCACCAGGTCGCCCGCTTCCCATGCCGGCAGCGCGCCATCTTGCGGCAGCAGTCCGATGCGGTAGACGGGCGCGCCGGCGCTGCCGGGATTGAGCAGCTGGCGGCTGTCCAGGCGCCAGTCGGCCCAGGCCGGCGCGCTCCAGTCGGGCGCGTCGCTGGTGCCGGCCAGGTGGCTCAGATGGTGCTGCCAGGCGTCCAGCGCGGCCGGCGCGGTGCGGTCGGCCTCGACCCGCGCGAACAGCGGCTGGGCGCCGAGCGCTTGCAGGGCGGCGTCGAGGCGCCGGCCGAAGCCGCAGAAATGGGTGTAGCTGCTGTCGCCCAGTGCCAGCAAGCCGTAGTGCAGATGGGGCAGCGGGGCGGCGGCGCCGGCCAGCAGGCGCGCGAAGCGTTCCGCGTTGTCGGGCGCATCGCCTTCGCCGTAGGTGCTGGCGATGAACAGGATGCGGGTCGCGCCGCGCAGCGCCGCTTCATCGATCTGGTCCATGGAGGCGCTGCGCGCGGCCAGCCCACCGGTGCGCAGCGTCGCCACCGTTTGCTGCGCCAGGTATTCGGCGCTGCCGGTCTGGCTGGCCCAGGCCACCAGCCAGTCGGCCGGAGCGCCGTCGTCCGGCACGATGCGGCGCGCGCGCGCCAGCAGCACGCACATCAGCGCATACGCGGCCAGCAGCGCCAGCGCCAGCGCCCAGCGGGTCGGGTCGATGGTCATTCTTGCAGCAGCGCGAGATAGGCGCTGGAACAGATTTCGTCAAGGCCGGCGCCGCGCCGCACCAGGAAGCGCGCGGCCAGCGCGCGCGCTTCGGCAAACGCCAGCCCCGCTTCGGGACCGAGCACCGACAGCGCGGTCGACAGCGCATCGGCAGCCATGCAGTCGACGTGCAGCACGCTGACCGAGGCGACCTGGTTGGCGATCGGGCAGCCGCTGCGCGGGTCGATGGTGTGCGGCAGGCGCTGGCCGCCGCGTTCGAAAAAACGCCGGTAGTCGCCCGACGTGGCCAGCGCCAGGCCGTGCAGCGCGACCACGGTCGGCGTGTCCGCAGTTCCGGGCACGCTTTCCAGCTCGACCCACCAGGGACTGCCGTCGGGCTTGACGCCGGCGCCGCGCAGCTCGCCGCCAACTTCGACCAGGTAATGGTGCAGGCCGCGCGCTTCCAGTCCCCGCGCCAGCTGGTCGACTGCGTAGCCCTTGGCCACCGACGACAGGTCGAGCGCCACGCCGCCCGGCTGGAACGCGCTGCGCGCTGCGACGTCGAGACACACGTCGCGCCAGCCCGGACGCGCGAGCAGGGCCGCGATGGCGGCGCTGTCGGGCGCCTCGAAATCGGGCTGGTCGTGGCGCTGGACGGCGCCGAAGCCCCAGCGTTCGACCAGCGCGCCGGCGCACGGATCGTAGGCGCCGCCGCTCGCCGCGGCCACTTCGAGCGCGTAGTTCAAGACATGGAACAGGTTCGCCGGCAGGCGCTGCCAGGTGCCGGCCGGCGCCTGGTTGAAACGCGACAGGTCCGAGCCGCTCTCCCAATGGCTCATCTGCGCGACCACCTCGTCGAGCAGCGCCTGCAGCGCGGCGGACGGATCGGCGGCGTCGGGCGCGAGCGCGACTTTGGCCGACCAGCTGGTGCCCATGCTGCGCCCGGCGAACGCACGCACCGCCGCGCCGTGCGGCGGCAGCAGCGGTGAAATCGCCAGCGGAACGAGGACCCTGCGCATGCAGCCGCCCTTACTCGGGCAGGACCTCGAGCGTGGCGGCGTAGCTGAAGCGGCGCTGGACGGCTGGTCCTTCATTCGGTCCCTTGGCCTGGGCCGCCGGGAAGGCAGCGTTGAGCCAGTACATGCCGGGCGCCGGCAGGTGCACGCTTACTTCGCCCTTGGCATCGGTGGCGAGGCGGATTTCGCCGAGCACGCCGCGGTAGCGCACGCCGCCCGGAATCAGGCTGAAGGCGAAATTGGGCAGCGCCTTGCCGTCAAGCTGGAAGCGCCAGCGCGCAGTCTCGCCGCTGCGCAATTCGGTCGGGCTGGTCAGCGGGATCATTTCGAGGCCGCTGCCGGACGGCTTGAGCGCGCCGCTGCTGGCGCGGTTGGCCGAGACGAAGGTTTCCAGCCGCGCGTGGGCGTAGGTGGTGCGCAGTTCATCGGCGTTGGCCGGCACTTCCCTGGCGAACGCTTCCTCGCTGCCGCGAAAACGCCTGGTTTCGGCGCCAGCCTTGTAGCTGGCCATCACCGTGCGCGTCACCAGGCTGATTTTGTAGGTGCCGTCCTTGGTCATGTTCAGGTCGAAGCTGCTGCGCTGTTTGCCCATCACCGGCGCGGGCGCCGGCGCGCTCACGCCGTCCGGATCGGTCACCGTGGCGCCGTCCATCTTGAGCGGCATGTGGTCGATGTCGAACAGGCCTTCCGAAATGGCGCCGTCGATCGTGACCCAGGCATCCTTCGCCTCGACCGTGGTCTGCTGCGGATACAGCCACGGGCGGTGCGCGCTCGCTTGCAGCGTAACCGTGGCCAGCGCGAGCGCCAGCAGCGTGTGTTTCAGACAGGTGCGTGTCATGTCGGCCTCAAGGAGTGATCTGCAGGGTGACGGCGCCAAGTTCTTCCTTGCCGCGCGCGCTGGCGTTCTGGGCGCCCTTGAGCGGCAGCGTGAACGGCACCCGCACCAGTTCGCGCCCGCCCGATTCGCGCGCCGCTTCGATGACCAGCTTGTAGTCGCCCGGCGCCAGCTTGTCGAAGCCGTTGCGGACGGCCCCGAAGTTCAGGGTCTGCTCGCCGGCGGCGCGGGTGGCGCCGCTAACGCCATCCATCGGCAGTGTCAGTTCGCGCCCGGCCTTGCGCCACCAGGTGCGCAGCTCCTTGACGTATTTGAGGCCGCCACCGTCCTTCTTCTTGACGTCGTACAGCACGGCCAGGCTGGCGGCCACGCCCTGGTCGGCGCGCTCGACCCACATGGCCACGTAGGGACGGTGGTACTCGGCCACGTTCAGTTGCGGGAGGTCGAACTTGACGGCCAGTTCGGCGCCGACGGCCCACCCGCTGAGCATGGGAAGGGACAGCGCGGCAAGCGTGTGTTGTAGTTTCATGAGGGACGATCAGTGAGTAAACAAAAGGGCGAGCAGGACCGGGATCAGGATGCCGAATCCGATCACGGGCCAGGTGGAAGGGCGGTTCGCTGCATGCAGCTTCATGATGAAAAAGCCGGTGACCGAAAACACCAGGCAGGCCAGCGCGAACAGGTCGATGAACCAGCTCCAGGCGCTGCCGGCGTTGCGGCCCTTGTGCAGGTCGTTGAGCCAGGAGATCCAGCCGCGGTCGGTCTTTTCGAATTCGGCCTTGCCGTCGACGCCGATCCGCAGCCAGGCGTCGCCGCCCGGGCGCGGCAGCGGCAGGTACGCATCTTCCGGCGTCCATTCGGCGTCCACGCCGCGCACATCGAGCGGGAATTGCGCGTTGGCCCAGGCCGCCAGCGGGGCCGGCAGCGGGGCCTTGGCATCGGCGTGGGCGTCGGCGAACTGCCGCAAGTCCTTCAGCAGGGCCGGCGGCACCGTCATTTTCCGGTTCTGCACGCGCGGCTTCGCTTCAATCTGGCCGGCGTGGTTCAGCGTGAAGCCGGTGATGGCGAACAGCAGGATGCCCAGCAGGCACAGGGCCGAACTGATCCAGTGCCACTGGTGCAGGTGCTTGAGCCAGAAGGCGCGGCGGGTGCCGGGAATTTGCGTGCCGGTCGGGGACATCGGGACTTTCCATGCTGAGCAAATGCAAATGATAACGATTATCATTTGGAAGGTCAACCGAATCGTTGCGGTCAGGGTATTTTCAAGCGTCAAACGACGTCGTCCTCTGCGAACGCGAGGACGACGTTGGTTCATTGTGCAGAGCTGTCTACATCCCGAATATCTGATACATATTTCTGACTTTAATGAAAATTTCGTATCATTTTGCGTCGATGCAAAAAAGGATGACCCACGACATTTTTTCGCGGCCCGGCATCTTGGGATACAATACCGCGTGCTATTCTCACGTCCTTTGTAAAGAATTCAACAAGCTGTAAAAGTCCTTCCCCACAACTTGATGTGCAATCCGCTAACCGGTCAGGCCGTGTCGCGGAAGGTTAGATTAACCCGCCAAACTCGCGAAGCGCGAAGAAAGGTGAGCAAGATGATGCAACAATACACCGCTAACTCCTATTTGTTCGGCGGTAACGCGCCCTACGTTGAAGAGTTGTACGAGGCCTACCTCGACAATCCAGGTTCCGTGCCCGACAACTGGCGCGCCTACTTCGATTCGATGCAGAACGTGCCCGCCGTCGACGGCTCGAACAAGCCCGACGTCGTCCATTCGTCCGTCATCGCGTCGTTCGCCGAACGCGCCAAGGCCGGCCCGATCCGCGTCGTCACTGCCTCGACCGACCCCGACATGGGCCGCAAGCGCGTCGCCGCCACCCAGCTGATCGCCGCCTACCGCTACCTCGGTTCGCAATGGGCCAACCTCGATCCGCTGCAGCGCCAGGAGCGCCCGCAGATCCCGGAACTGGACCCGGCCTTCTACGGCTTCACCGATGCCGACCTGGACATCGTGTTCAACATCAGCAATACCTACTTCGGCCCTGAGACGGCGTCCCTGCGCGACCTGCTCAACATGCTGCGCGATACCTACTGCCGTTCGATCGGCGCCGAATTCATGTACATCGGCGATCCGGCAGAAAAGCGCTGGCTGCAGGAAAAGCTCGAATCGATCCGCGCCACCCCGACCTTCACCGCCGAGAAGAAAAAGCACATCCTCGACCGCCTCACCGCGGCCGAAGGCCTGGAGCGCTACCTGCACACCAAGTACGTCGGCGCCAAGCGCTTCTCGCTGGAAGGCTCCGAATCGTTCATCGCGTCGATCGACGAAACGATCCAGCGCGCCGGTGAAAAAGGCGTGCAGGAGATCGTCATCGGCATGGCCCACCGCGGCCGCCTGAACGTGCTGGTCAACACCCTGGGCAAGTCGCCGCAGGAACTGTTCGAAGAATTCGAAGGCAAGCACGGCGACGACCTGCCGTCGGGCGACGTCAAGTACCACCAGGGCTTCTCGAGCGATATCTCGACCGCCGGCGGCCCGGTCCACCTGTCGCTCGCGTTCAACCCGTCGCACCTGGAGATCGTCAACCCGGTGGTCGAAGGCTCGGTCAAGGCGCGCATGGAACGCCGCGGCGACAAGGAAGGCGCGCAAGTGCTGCCGATCCTGGTCCACGGCGACGCCGCCTTCGCCGGCCAGGGCGTGGTCATGGAAACGCTGAACCTCGCGCAGACGCGCGGCTACGGCACCGGCGGCACGGTCCACATCGTGATCAACAACCAGATCGGTTTTACCACCTCCGACCCGCGCGACGCCCGTTCGACGCTGTACTGCTCGGACGTGGTCAAGATGATCGAAGCGCCGGTCCTGCACGTGAACGGCGACGATCCCGAAGCCGTGGTCCTGGCGACCCAGATCGCATTGGATTACCGCCTGCAGTTCCGCAAGGACGTCGTGGTCGACATCATCTGCTACCGCAAGCTTGGCCACAACGAGCAAGATACCCCGGCGCTGACGCAGCCGCTGATGTACAAGAAAATCGGCCAGCATCCGGGCACCCGCAAGCTGTACGCGGACAAGCTGGTTGCGCAAGGCACGATCGCGGCCGACGGCGGCGACAAGATGGTGGCCGCCTTCCGCGACGCCATGGACGCCGGCAAGCACACGGTCGATCCGGTGCTGTCGAACTTCAAGAACAAGTACGCGG
>JANYGW010000203.1 GCA_025359245.1 Massilia sp. | reverse complement strand
GCAGTCTGAAGTCGTAGGAAACCTAAGACTCCCCCAATAGGAGCGTTTGTTCAAGTTCCTTGCCGGGGTCACCCCATCGCCCATCGCGCTACGTGATCAAAACGGCGCCGATACCCATCAGCTTGAGTGACCATACTCATTCCTGAGCTTCTTCGCCGCCTCGTTCGGCGGCGGCCAGCTTCAAACCCGCGACGCCAAGATCGCCTCACTGACCAAACAGGTCGCGTCGGCCAAGCGCCAGGTCGAGCGCAATGAGCTGGTGCTGGATGAGGCCCGCAAGGTCGATGCCGGGGTCGCTGATGTCGCGAAGGCGCTGGCCGTTTCACGCAAGCTGCACCAGGAAGCCGAGCAGCGCCTGCTGCACATCGTGTCGCCCGTAAAAGCGACCAGTGAAGACGTTGAACTGAGCGAATCCGGTTGGACCAGCAAGCTTGCCGCCAAGATCGCGGCCAGCCCGCCCAATCCCAACGCTGCTTTTCCAGAGTTGGAAAAAGCCGTTCGTCACGCCGCCGAGAATCCCGAGTTGGCGCTTTATAAGCTCAAGAATACGACCTACAAGTTCTCGTTCCTGCTGATCCCGATCTCGCTGCCCTTCGTGTGGTTGATGTTTTTCTGGAAGCCAGGCGTGACGATGTACGATCATGCGGTGTTCGTGCTGTACTCGCTGTGCTTCATGTCCTTGCTGTTTGTCGTGCTGATACCGCTAGCGAAAATCGGCCTGGACTGGCTGGTCGTATTGCTGGTGCTCCTGGCGCCGCCGGTGCACATGTTCGTGCAGCTACGCGGTACCTACAACCTGGGCAAATGGGGCGCGCTGTGGCGCACCTGCATGCTGCTGCTGGTGGCCAATATTGTGCTTTGCGTGTTCGTTGTGCTGGTGTTGATGATGAGTGTGCGCTAGGGGCGATCAGGTCGCTTGCAGATGGACGCGGGCAAGGAGCCCTGGAAATCCGCCATGGTCGTGGCGTTTTCTATGAATAGGATTACTGATGGGCAAAGGTAGGCTTGAAGCATTTAGCGATGGCGTCATCGCGATCATCATCACCATCATGGTGCTGGAACTGAAAGTGCCGCACGGCGCCACGCTCGACACGTTGCTGCCGCTGGCGCCCGTGCTGCTCAGTTACGTGCTCAGCTTCATCTACGTGGGCATTTACTGGAATAAGCTCCAGTACGCATGTTACCCCACAATTTGACAGTGTTCAAGCGGCTGGAATTGCATGGTGACTACCCTTTTCGTGTTGGATCAAGACAACGGGCCGGAGGGAAAACCTTCGTGACATGCCATGCATGCAACTCGGATGTCAGGTTCGTAAGGGCGAACGTTCCGACCAATAGCCCAGCAAAAAAAGAGATGAGGGGATGGTTTTCGCTAGCTTGATAGAAAAGGCTCACGCAATAGAAGGCGGCTGGCGGCAAAATAAAAAGCGCCAATATAGAGATACGAATCAACGCTGGAAGAACTAAAAGCGTGTGAGAAAGAAGGATCAGTGAGCGGCTCCTCTTCCGCAACGTCAGCATTGATGCGTTCCAATATATATTGATACTGTGGGGATAAAGGTCTGTGATCGATGTGGCGTTCTCGATCAAGCGCGTTTCACGGTACCGCGTATTGAAGAGCGTTCCGAGCCAAAGCATTAGGACCGGCGCTAACACCAACTGAAGTATCTGAACCAGCGTGCGAATGCTAATTCCGATGGTCGTTCCCATCACTGAGACTGTCGCTTTCTCTGGAATTTCAACACCGTACGACTTGATCGGCCTCTGTTCTGCCTCCGTTCTAATTCGGTCTGCCTTCTCTTTGAGGATTTTCCCCAGTTCCTTCGGCCCTATCCTCACGTCGGTTCTTAAAAGGTCAAGCTCAGGAAGTTGTTGATAGCACATGATTGGCTTGACTGCAAAACGAATGCGATGCAATTCCGTGTCGTAGTCGCGAGCCACGGTCTCTTTATCAATCAATTTCCGCTTCGCCCATTCCTTTTCAAGCCCCGTTGACTCCGAATCGACCATGACCGCCGCATTTTCGTAACAAAGCGCCCGCTCGAAATCGGTCGCTACATCTGACGCAACGGAGACGAAGGCAAGTAAAATGCATGCCAACGATAGGGGGGCCGACAGGATCAGCAACCTCTCATACCTTACCCCAAACGATCTAAGCGACATATTCACCTTATGTTGCGACCCATAGTCAAGCTGTCATTATGACATAAAACTTATGTCGGAAGAGGTCCGTATGGGAAAGAATAGGCTTGAAGCATTCAGCGATGGTGTCATCGCGATCATTATCACGATCATGGTGCTCGAACTAAAGGTGCCTCACGGGGCGACGGTCGAAGTTCTGTTGCCGCTCGCTCCTGTGCTTCTCAGCTACGTGTTGAGCTTTGTGTATGTGGGGATTTATTGGAATAAGCTCCAGTATGCGAATTACCTGCGAATTTTTGGATACCTGCAACGCAACCTCATATCTTCTGGACAAGAATGTCGATTCTAACTACACTGGGGAAAAATGAATTCGCGAGGCGATTTCGAAATCTAGAGGAAAGAATATGAGTGAGTCCAATGACGCTGCCGATAAACAGGCACCGCTACAAGAACTATATGCTTATGTAAAGGGCGGTGGCGGATATGATGCAGGATTAGCCGCCCTTGCTTTGGCGCATGGTATTCCGATCCCACCATCTATTTTTAGAAGGATTCGCCTTGCGTTTGGTCGAGTTATCGATAGTGGGGGGGAATATGTTGCAGGAAATTTTGAAAGACTTAATGCGAAGGCAAATTTCAAATTAAAGACGCAGCAGCAAGTTGTCACAGCGTTGGCAAAACAAGGCTCAATTGATCTCATCGAAGGTGGAGAAGAGATTGCGAGGTCAGTCGCCAATTCAATGTTAAGCGAATTTGGTTACAAATTTGAGAATCGTAGCAACGTCGCAAGAATTGCGCTTGAATCACTACATAACGATCCCCCAACTTCAGACGCGTCTCCAGAAGAAGAAATTGACGTTGATTGGCTAAACTACTTCTCAGACGTAGCAGCCCAAAAAAGTAACCCTGAAATGCAGCAATTAATGGGAAAAATATTGGCAGGCGAGATACGCAAACCAGGTAGCTTTTCTCCGCTTTTATAAGCATTTTGTCTACTTTAACCATGCCAGTTGCAAAGAAATTTGAGGCGTTGTGTAGCGTAGCATTTCGGAACGGCGGGCATAATTTTATTCCTATAGACGTTTTTAAGGAATTTTCGATTAGGGGCATAGCTGAGCTTGAATTTGATTATACAGATTTCTTGGAGCTGAAGCCTTATCAATTAATTTCCTCTGATTCTGCAAGCGGTTTTGATATGAAAGTTGGAGGCAGTATGTACATTTCAATTGTTAATGAAGGTTACTTGATCACGGCGCTGATGCCTGATCCTGATAAGGTGGCAATAAATACACGAAGAGTAAATGCTCATCTTTTCACGCCAGCGGGAAATGAGTTGTGTTCTTTAATTTCAACTGTAACCCCAGAGTTCGTCCAGAAAAAGATAATGCATACTTTCTGCGCCCCTAATTGGAGTATCGTTGCTACAGGTCCGAAACCGTGATGAATGATAGTGGAGATGGATAGATGGGTAAGAGTCGCCTCGAAGCATTCAGCGATGGTGTCATCGCCATCATCATCACCATCATGGTGCTCGAACTGAAAGTGCCGCACGGCGCCACGCTGGACACGCTGTTGCCACTGGCGCCGGTGCTGCTCAGCTACGTCCTTAGCTTCATCTACGTCGGCATCTACTGGAACAACCACCACCATCTGATGCACGCGGTCAACCACGTCAACGGCGCGGTGCTGTGGGCCAATTTGCACCTGCTGTTCTGGCTCTCGCTGATTCCCTTCGTCAGCGGGTGGATGGGCGAAAACCACTTCGCGGCGATCCCGGTGGCTGCCTACGGCACGGTGCTGTTCATGTGCGCCATCGCCTACAGCGTGCTGGTGCGCTGCCTGACCCACCACCAGGGCGGCAACACGCTGCTCGCCGACGCCATCGGCAATGACCGCAAGGGCATGCTGTCCTTGCTGCTCTATCCGCTCGGCATCGGGACAGCCTTTGTCCATGCCTGGCTTGGTTTCGGCTTCTACATCGTGGTGGCGCTGATGTGGCTGGTCCCGGACCGCCGCATTGAAAATCGCCTGTCCAAATAGCCGCACCGCCTGAATTGCGTTGACACGCAATATTATTCGGAATATATTTGACTCCTAGTTTGGAAGCGCTTCCATTTTAAGGCGGGCAAGAACCGCCGCGCGCTGCCAACCGGGATTTACATACTTAGTGCGCAGGCATTGACCTGGCCGTCAGGAGACACATGACCCATCCACGCGCCTCGCGGCGGCAGCTTTCGCTCGCCCGTTTTTTCTTCGGCAACCCGCGCGCGCTCGGCCAGTCCGGCTCCTCTCACAGTGACAAGAACAAGCCAACGGCTTCGCGGTTGGCATAGCGTGGTCCAGGCCGTCTTGCGTGCGCTGTCAAGGCACGGCAAGCCGGGGCTGGCCCATATTTTTGAGAAGTGCAGATACGAGGAGCCATTTTGAAAAAACATAACCAGCAAGCACCACGATTCGCCCTGTCCGCCATCGCGGCCGGCATCCTGATGCTGTGCAGCGCCCAGGCGCCAGCCAGCGTGACGGCACCGGTCATCGGTCAGTTGCTGTGGTCCGAGGAATTCAACGGACCGAGCCTGAACACGACGCTGTGGACGCCCGTCGACGGCAACGGTTGCCAGATCAACCTGTGCGGCTACGGCAACCAGGAGCTCGAGTATTACAGCCCGAACAATGTGTCGATCGTCAATGTGCCGTTCGAACCGAATTCGCGCGCGCTGGCCATCAAGGCGCAAAACCAGGTGGTGGGCAGCAACGTCTTTACGTCCGGAAAAATTTCCTCGTCCGGCAAAGTGCAGATCAAGTACGGCATGGTCGAAATGCGCATGAGCACGCCGGCCGTGGGCACCGGCCTGTGGCCTGCCGGATGGATGCTGGGCATCAGCCCGCAAACCTGGCCGCGCAATGGCGAAATCGACATCATGGAGATGGGGCACAAGGCCTCCGCCAGGGCTGCGGCCGGCAATGCACCGGCCAACAATTTCACCGGCGCCAATGTGATCACCTTCCAGCAGGCCGCCTGCGTACCGGGCAATGAAAGCTGCGCGGCCTCGACCGCCTGGAATACGCCCAACTGGTACGTCGCGCCCACGCCGCTGGTGAACCGCTTCGTCATCTACCGCCTGTACTGGACCGATACCCAGATGCGCTTCACCGTGGTCGACAACGGCGTCGAGCACGACCTGTACCAGAATCCGCTGCCGGTCAATTCGACTGCGCTGCAGGCGCCGTTCTACCTGCTGTTCAACCTGGCCGTGGGCGGCAATTTCACCGATGCCGCCGCGCCGGGGCAGGTCACGGCGCCGCTGCCTGGCACCATGTACGTCGATTATGTGCGGGTGTACCAGCTCGACGGCAAGGGCGAGGTCAAGCTGGGCAACCAGAGCGTGCCCGAGGTGGGCAAGTTCGGCACCTTCACCGATCAGACGGCGGTCAACAACAAGCAGGTGGCCGGTACCAGTTCGGATGTCTTTGTGTGGAATGGCGCATCCACGTCGGCCGGCAATATCCCACCGTACGAGGGGGCGAATGTCTTCGCGATGAACTACACCGCGCCTAACCAGTGGTTCGGCGGCAGCATCCAGTCGCGCCAGGTGCACGACATGAGCAATTTCAGGAACGGGACCGTCAAGTTCAGGATCAAGATCCCGGCCAATGTCGCCTTCAACGTCGGCATCCAGGATACCTATACCAATCAGAACGCGGTCAATTTCCCGGCCAACGCGACCACCTATGGCCTGGTGCGCAATGGCGAATGGGCGACGGCGACGATACCGGTATCGGCCCTGGCCGGCACCAAGATCGCCTTGCAGTCGATGCTCGACCAGTTCCAGATTTCGAGCGATGCCGCGCACTTGCCGACCACGCCGTTCCAGATGGCGGTTGACGATATTGTCTGGGACACGGGCACGCCGACGCCGACCCCGACGCCGACGCCGACGCCGACGCCGACACCAACGCCAACGCCAACGCCGACACCGACACCGACACCGACGCCAACACCGGCGCCGATTTTCAGCAGCACGCAAACCGGCGCGACAACCTTGCTGTTCTCGGTGAAGACGACCAGCTGGGCGGACGTCCATTACGCAGTCAACGGCGGTGGCCAGCAGAACTTCCGCATGCGCCAGGATGCCGGCAACAATACCTATTCCGCCGGCGGCCTCAAGGTCGGCGACGTGGTCAGTTACAGCTTTACGTATTGGGATGTGGCGAAAAACTATGCAGTCGACACGACGCTGCAGAGCTACACGATGAAATAGCCGCTAGCGGGGAAAGGGAGGGGGCCACGGCAGCACGTGTGGCCCTTTTTTTGTACTGTGGGCAGCTCAAGTCGGCGCCGGATCCTGGCGCGCTGCCAGCAGGCCGAGCGCCGCGCCGAAATCGAGTCCCGCCATATGCCGTTCCAGCGCAATGACGTAAGCCTCGCCGTGTTCGTGCGCCAAATAGCCGCGCAGCTCTTCGAGCACTTCGCAGGCGTCGATATTGCGCTCGGCCAGCAGCTGCTCGAAGTGCGCCAGCCTGGCTGGCGTCGCGGTCACGGGCAAGTGCGCCGGCGCGGCCGGCGCACTGTCGGCAAGCCAGGCGCCGGCGGCGGCCAGTGTCAATGCCAGGCACCGTTCCAGCCTTGCCAGGCTCGCCAGCATGGCAATCCGGTCGCTGCCCTTGACCAGTTTTTCGAGTTCCGACGAGGCCAGTACGAAGGCGTCCGCGCCCAGCGTGCCGAGCGAACCACGCAGCCGGTGCAGGACCGGCGCGGCATCGGCCGGTGCGTCGCCAGCGCAGGCGGCCACGATGACGGCCAGGTCGGCGGGTACCTGGTCGAGCGCGCGCTGCACGACGCCGGCCAGCATCTGGCGTTGCGCGGGCGGTTGGTTTTCCAGCAGCGCCGAGACGTCGAAATTGCTGGCCGCCGCGGGCAGGTAGCGCACCAGGCAGGCGAGCATTTGCGCGACATCGAGCGGCTTGGCGATGAAGTCGTCCATGCCGGCCTCGCTGCACTGCGCGCGCTCGAACGAGAGCACGCCGGCGCTCATGGCGATGATCGGCACGGCCAGGCCGAGTTCCTGGCGGATCGCCCGGGTCGCGGCATAGCCGTCCATGCCGGGCATCTGTACATCCATCAGGATCAGCTGGAAGCGCTCCGGGGCATTCGCCAGCGACAGCAGTGCCGCTTTGCCGTCGCCGGCCGTCTCGACCACCGCGCCAGCCTGTTCCAGGACCCCGCGCGCGACGAACTGGTTCAGGGGATTGTCTTCGACCAGCAGGATGCGCGCGCCCTGCAGCGGGGCGGGCGGCGCCGCGTGTGCCGCCTGGTCCGGCGCCGCATCCGGCGTGGCCGCCAGCGCATCCAGGATGCCGGCCGCGCTGAGCGGCTTGAGGACGGTTACGCTGTTGGCCAGCACGATGTCTTGCTGGACGAATTGGCCGCGCATGAGGGTACTCATGATCAACACGGTGCGCACCGCGCCGCTGCCAATGGCGGACGATAATTCGGCCACCGCGGCCTGCGGCGCCTGGCCCGGCAGTGCCCAGTCGAACAGCAAGGCGCTGTACGGCTTCGCTGCCGCGATGGCGGCGCGTGCCGCTGCCATCGAATCGGCACGGTCGGCCTCCCATCCCCATGATGCGGCCAGCCAGCACGCGTAGTCGAGGGTGTCGGTGCGGGTGGACACTACCAGCAGGCGCTGGAACGGCAGGTGGCGCGCCGGCGCCGTGGCGGCCAGCAGCGGCAGTTCGAGCGTGAAGATGCTGCCCACGCCGGGCGTGCTTTTCAACTCCAGCGATCCCTTCATCAGATTGGTCAGGCGGCGGCAGATCGCCAGCCCCAGGCCGGTGCCGCCGAAACGCCGCGTGGTCGAGGCGTCGGCCTGCGAAAACGCGGTAAACAAGTGTTCCTGCTCGGCGCCGCTGATGCCGATCCCGGTGTCGTGCACGCTAAAACGCAGGCTGGCCAGGTCGCCGTCGCGCGCCGTCTGTTCGACCACCAGCCGCACTGCGCCCTGCTGGGTGAACTTGATGGCGTTGCCGACCAGGTTCATCAGCACTTGCTGCAGCCGCAGCGCGTCGCCGGTCAGGCAGTAAGGCACATCGGCATGCACGCCGATCGACAGCGCGAGCGCCTTTTCGCCGGCGTTGACGGTCATGATGGTGGCCAGCGCGTCGAGCACGTCGCTGAGCAGGAAAGTGCTGGTCGACAGTTCCATCCGTCCCGCTTCGATTTTCGACAGGTCGAGCACGTCGTTGATGATCGTCAGCAGGGCGTTGCCGGACGCGCGCACCATGTCCAGGTAGTGGCGCTGCTCGGGCTGCAAGCTGGTCTGGCCGAGCAGGTGGGCGACGCCGAGCACGGCGTTGAGCGGGGTGCGGATTTCGTGGCTGATGTTGGCGATGAATTCAGTCTTGGCCTGGTTGGCGGCGTCGGCCCGGCGCTCGCTGGCGGCCTGGCGCAGCTCGGCGTTCTTGCGCTCGCTGATGTCGAGCACCATGCTGTAGAAGCCGGCCACGCTGCCATCGGCGCCGAAGTCGGGAATGAAATGGGCCATGAAATGGACCCTGCCGGTCGGGCCGTCGACCACGATTTCGCTTTGCACGCTGGCGCCGGACAGGGCTTGCTGGATCGGCCCTTCCAGTTGCGCGTAGGTGGCCGGTGCCAATACCTCGCCCACGCGGTGCCCGATCATCGCGGCCGGATCGAGCCCCACCATCGACTGGTAGCGCGCGTTGGTAAAGCCGTAGTTCAAGTCGCGGTCGATGTAGGCGATCAGCGCCGGCATGGCGTCGGCGATCATGCGCGCACGTTTTTCGCCGGCCGCAATCGCCTGTTCGAAGGCCAGCCGCTCGCTGACGTCGTGCAGGAAGGCGGTCGCAATATGGGCGTCGCCGTGCGGCAGCGAGCCGACCGACAATTCGACCGGTATGCTGTGGCCGTCGCGGTGGCTGGCCAGCACGCGGATGCGCGTGTTGATGATCGGGCCGGTGCCGCTGCCGGCGAACGCGGCCATGCCGGCGTGGTGGGCCGTGCGCATTTCGGCCGGAATAATCAGCTCGGCGATATCGCGTCCGATCGCCTCGGCGCGGCGCCAGCCGAAGGTCTCCTCGGCGCGCGCATTCCATTCGAGCACCGTGCCTGCGCTGTCGCAGCTGACGAAGGCGTCCGGCGCCCGGTCGAGGATGCTGCGGATCAGCGATTCGCTGGCCACGACGCGCGCCTGGCCCGCTTCGCGTTGCGCCACCAGCGCGTAGATCGCGCCACTGAGTTCGCCGATTTCGTCATGCCGGTCCAGCTGCAGCTCGCGGATGTCCTTGGCGCCGTCGCGCACCAGCAAGGCCTGGCTGCGCAGCCGTTCGAGCGGGGCCAGCGCGCGCCGCGTGGCCAGCCAGCCGATCAGGCCGGCCAGCGCCGCCAGCAGGGCCGAGGCGGCCAGCACGCGCAGGCGCAATTGGCGGATCGGCGCGAATGCCTCGTCGCTCGGATAGCGCGAGGCGACGATCCAGTCGGTCGTCTTGAGCCGCTTGTACGAATAAATCCCCAGGCTGCCTTCCTTGTTGGGCGCTTCGAGCCAGCCTTCGAAGCCGGCCAGCGCCCGTTCGGTGCCCGGGTTGCGTCCCGGCTTGGCGTTGATGTGTTCGAGCAGCCGGCTGCGTATCGGGTGCTGGATCAGGATGCCCTGCGCCGTCATGACGTACATGTAGCCCGATATGCCGGGCCGCGTGGCCGCCACGTCGTCGAACAGGTTGGAGACGCCCAGGTCGAACGAGGCGGCGATGATGAACACCATCCGTTTGGCGTCGTCGAATACCGGCTCGGTCAGCAACAAGACCGGGTTGCCGGTCAGCGTGCTGCGAAACGGCGCCGAAATCACGCCCGCGCCGCGCGCGACGGTGTCGACGAAATACGGCCGGTCATTGAATGATTTGGGCAGGCCCGCCGGCAGCGCGCGCAGCGAGGCGACCAGCTTGCCCTGCATGTCGATGGCGGCGATGTTGGAAAATTGCGGACGCAGGTTGTTGCGCCCCGCCAGGAACGCTTGCAGCGCCGCCGGGTCGGTCCGGGCGGCGGCCGGCAGGTCTTCGGCCAGCGAGCGCAGCTGGCTTTGGCGCGCACTCAGCTGATCGTCGAGCGTGTGCGCGCTGCCGGACAGGCGCGCGAACTGCTGGTCGCCGATCACGGTCTTCATGTCCTGTTCGACCAGGCGCAGCGTCACCAACGTGACGATCACGGTCGCGCCCAGCACCAGCAGAATGACCAGCACGGTCATGCGCATTTTCAGGGATGTCTTGAACAGCTGCCGCAGGGCCATGAGTCAGCTCGCCAGTATGCAAAGCAACAGTATCCCATGAGCACGCCCGTTTGCGGCGCCGCCAGCACGCTTGCACAAGAATTGTTTGCCAGAGGGGAATCCTGTTGTAACATGGGATACCGCCTTGGGCCGCTTGCGCTGGCCCGGCACTGAAATTGGGGACAAAGTGAATCCAGCCAACCGAATTCGCGTGGCGTTGATCGATGATGACGAACTGATCAGGACCGCGCTGCGCCTGGCGCTGCCGTCCGAAACGGTCGAGGTCGTCGGGGAGGCGAGCACGGGCCGCAACGGCCTCGATATCTGCCTGCGCCTCAAGCCCGACATCGTTTTTCTCGATGTGAAAATGCCCGACATGGACGGCCTGCAGATCCTGCCGGCCATCATCGACGCCTTGCCGATGACCGAAGTACTGATGGTTACTGCCAGCAACGACCGAAAGACAATCGAGCAGGCGATCCTCGGCGGCGCCGCCAGTTTCATCATCAAGCCATTCCGCGCCGGCACGGTCGCCGACGCGCTGAAGCGGGCAATGAGCAATTTGCAGCGCAAGCGCGCCGCTCAGGGCACCCCGATGCCGCCGGCGTCCCTTTCATGACGGCCACGCCGCCCGCCCATGAACTGATCCTGATCATCGACGACTCGGTCATCGCGGTGCGGCTGTTGAGCGGCATGATCAGGGAACAGGCCAGCACGATCTTTGCGCTCAATGGACGCGACGGCATCAACCTGGCGCGCGAACGGCACCCGTCGCTGATCCTGCTCGATGTGCAGATGCAGTCGATGGACGGCTATGCGGTATGCCGCGAAATCAAGGCCGACCCCGAACTGAAGGACATTGCCATCATCTTCGTGACCGGCAGTGCCGACAGCGTCAGCGAAGTGGCGGCGCTGGAGGCGGGCGCCGCCGACTTCATCGTCAAGCCGCTGAACCAGGCCGTGGTCCAGGCGCGCGTGCGCACCCAGCTGCAATTGCAGGGCGCGTTGCGCGCGCTGGCGCGGCTGGCCCGGATCGATGTGTTGACCGGCTTGTACAACCGGCGCTATTTCGACGAGCAGATCGAACGCGAGATGGCGCGCCACCGGCGCCAGCAGCTCCCGATGGCGCTGGCCTTCATCGACATCGACTGCTTCAAGGCCTACAACGACCATTATGGCCATTTGGGCGGCGACCACTGCCTGGCCGGGATCGCGCGCCTGATCGAATCGGCCACCCATCGTCCCGGCGAAATCGTGGCGCGTTTCGGCGGCGAGGAATTCGTCGTGATCCTGCCATATACCGACCTGCCGGCGGCGATAGGCTATGCCGGCCACCTGTGCCAGGTGGTGCGCGATGCGGCCATACCGCACGCCGCCTCGTCGGTCGGCCCGCACGTCACCGTCAGCATCGGGGTGGTGGCGGCGGTCCCGCTGGCCACGATGGGCGCCAGGCACATGCTGGCGCGCGCCGACATGGCCCTGTACAGCGCCAAGTCGGCCGGCCGCGACCGGGTGTGCGCATTGCCGATCGAACCTGCCTGACATGGCAAGCGGCCAGAGCCTCGCGCGCCGGCTGCTGCCGATCATCGTGCTGGCGCTGGTCTACTACGGCGCGGCCAGGCTGGGTTTGCTGCTCGCTTTCGCCGACAGCAATGCCAGTCCGGTGTGGCCGCCCTCGGGCATCGCGGTCGGCGCGCTGCTGGTGTTCGGCCTGCGCCTGTGGCCGGGCGTGTTCGCCGGCGCGCTGCTGGCCAACCTGGCCGTGTTCCTGACCAACGATGTGGCGGCGCCGTGGCCGACCATGCTGGTGTCATGCGCGATCGCCTTCGGCAATACCTGCGAGGCCTTGGCTGGCGCCTGGCTGCTGCGCCGCGTCGACGGCGGCGCCCAGCCTTTGGCGCAGATCCAGAACGTGTACAAGTTTGCCGCCATTGCCGCCGGCGCCTGCGCGATCAGCGCGCTGGCCGGCAGCGCCGCCTTGCTCGGCGCAGGCATCGTCCCGCCCGCCATCGGCTGGACCGTGTTCGGCACCTGGTGGCTGGGCGACGTGGTCGGCGTGCTGGTCATCGCGCCGGCCGTGCTGGCGTGGCGCGCGCAGCCGCTGCGACGCTGGCTCAACGCCGAGGCATTGCTCGCGCTGGCCGCGCTGGGGGCGATGCTGTTTGCCATTTTTGGCCACGCTTTTGCGGCCGACGGCGGCGGCCGCTGGGTCGCCTACCTGCTGGTGCCGGCGGTCGGCTGGGCCGCGTTCCGCTTCGGCCCGCGCGGCAGCACGCTGGCCTGCGTGGTCAGCGCCGCCTGCGCGGTGGCCGGCACCATCAAGGGCCTGGGGCCGTTCGCCGCCGGCACCCTGAACGACGCGCTGTTCGCGATCCAGACCTTCGTGGCCCTGTGCTGCCTGGTCGGGCTGGTGTTGTGCGCGGACGTGCATGAAATGCGCAGCCGCCATCCGGACAGCCCGCTGCGGCACCGCCTGGTGGGACATTGGGCCACGCTGTTCGGCTGCCTGGCCATGACGGTGCTGGTATGGCAGCTGGTGGCCGGCGCGACCGAACACAGGGCGCGCGAGCGCTTCGACACGGCCGCCTCGGGTATCGAACAAAGGATCGTCGAGCGCATGCGCGTCTACGAGCAGGGATTGCGCAGCGCCAGGGCCTTGTTCGGCGCCTCGGTCTCGGTCGAACGCGACGAATGGCATGCCTTTGTCGACAGCATGGGGCTGGGCGCCAATTTCCCCGGCATCCAGGGGATCGGTTACGCCCAGTTCGGTGCGGCCGGCGGGCGCGCCGCGCTGGAGCAGGCGGTCAAGGCCGACGGCCTGAAGGCGTTCGCGGTCTGGCCCGTGCCATCTGCCGGGCCGGAGCTGCCGCTGATCTACGTCGAACCGCCGACGCCGGCCAACCGGCGCGCGATCGGCTTCGACCTGTTCAGCGAACCGACCCGCCGTGCCGCCGCGCTGCAAGCCTGGCGCTCGGGCGAGCCGGCCCTGTCGGCCAGGGTGACGCTGGTGCAGGAGGGCGGAGGTCCGGCCCAGGCCGGCTTCGTGATGTTCGTTCCGGTGTACCGCAACGGGTCCGCGCAGGCGACGCCGGAGCAGCGCACGGCCGCGCTGCAGGGAGCTGTGACGGCGGCATTTCGCATGGATGACCTGATGGCCGGGCTGCTGCCGGCGTCGGCGCGCGAGCTGGGACTGGAAATTTTCGACGGCGACGCAAGCGCGCCGGCGGCGCGCATGTATGCCAGCGCGCTGCGCTCGCCCCAGGAGCTGAAGGATTATCCAAATCCGTTTAGCACCGTGCTCGCGGTGCCGCTGCAGCAGCACCGCTGGACCCTGCGGGTGACGTCGCTGTCGGCGTTCGAAAATTCGATCGACCGCCAGAAGTCGCAGATCGTGCTGGTGGCCGGCACTTTGATCAGCCTGTTGTTCTTCGGCGCGGTGCGCGCGCTGGCCGCGCGCGAAGAATACGCGGCGGCCCGCGCCGAGCAGATGGGATCGAAGCTGGCCGAATCGGAGCGCAAGTTCGAGTCGCTGGTCGATTCGGCGATCGAGTTTTCGATCATCGCGACCGACCTGTCCGGCCTGGTGCGCGTGTTCAGCACCGGGGCCAGCCGCATGCTTGGCTACGCGCCCGAGCAGATGATCGGGCGCCACGGCCTGGCGCACTTCCACGTGGCGGCCGAACTGGCGGCCCGCGCGGCCGAACTGGGCCTGCCCGCCGACAGCGTCGAAGTGCTGGTCGGCGCCGCGCGCGAGGGCAGGGCGGAGCAGCGCGAATGGACCTACGTCGGGCAGGATGGCGCGCCGATTCCGGTCAGCCTGGTGCTCACCGCGATCCACGATGCGGACGGCCGGGTGGCGGGCTTCCTGGGGGTGGCCCACAACGTCGCGCGCCAGCAGGAGCTGCAGGCCTCGCTGGTGCGCGCGCGCGACCTGGCCGAGGCGGCCAGCCGCGCCAAGAGCGAGTTCGTGGCCAACATGAGCCACGAAATCCGCACCCCGATGAACGCGGTGCTGGGCATCTCGCATTTGCTGGGCCGGACCGCGCTGGCGCCGGAACAGCGCAAATACCTCGACATGATCCGCACCGCCGGCCAGTCGCTGCTGGGCATCATCGACGACGTGCTCGATTTCTCGAAGATCGAAGCGGGCCGCATGGAGCTGTCGCCGAACGCGTTCGATCTCGACACGGTGCTCAATACCTGCGCCTCGATCATGACGGTGCAGGCGGCCGACAAGGAGCTCGAGCTGGTGGTGTCGGCGCAGGCGCAGCTGCCGCGCCGCCTGGTGGGCGATGCCCTGCGCCTGCAGCAGGTACTCAACAACCTGATTTCGAACGCGATCAAGTTTACCGAGCGCGGCGAGGTGACGCTGGTGGCCGAGCAGGCCGCGCGCGACGGCGCCGTGGTGCAGGTGCGCTTTGTCGTCAGCGATACCGGCATCGGGATCGATGCGGAGCAGCAGCGCAAGCTGTTTTCGCCATTCACCCAGGCCGATGCATCGATGACGCGCCGTTTCGGCGGCACCGGACTGGGACTGACCATCACCAAGAACCTGGTCGCGCTGATGGGCGGCGCGATCGAGGTCGATAGCGCCGCCGGCGGCGGCAGCCGGTTCCGGGTCACGCTGCCGTTCACGGTGGGCGACGCCGACCCGGCGCCGCGCGTGCTGCCGGCGCCGCTGCGCCGCTTGCGCCTGATGCTGGTCGACGACAGCGCGAGCAGCCGCGCCGCGCTGGCCGAATGCGCGCATTCGCTCGGCTGGCAGGCGGCGCCGTTTGCCAGCGGTACCGAAGCGCTGGCGCACCTGGGCAGCTTCGCGGCGCACGCTGTCCCTTACGATGCGATGCTGATCGACGCGCGCATGCCGGGCATGGACGGCATGCAAACGCTGGGCGCGGCGCGCCTGCTCATGGGCGAGCGGGCCTTGCCGGCGGTGATGATGATACGGGCCCGTGCCAGCGAGGCAAGCGATGCGCACGCCGCCAGCCTGGTCAAGCCGGTGACTGCGGACAGCCTGGCGGCGGCCTTGCAGGCGCTGCTGATGCCGGTCGCGCCGGGGGGCGGCGCGAGCGGCGCCGACGCCGGCACGCCGGCCGGCCAGGGACTGGCTGGCCGGCGCATCTTGGTGGTCGAGGACAACGAATTGAACCAGGTGGTCGCGCACGGCATCCTGGCCGCCGAAGCGGTTACGGTCGTGCTGGCCGACAATGGGGCGGATGCGCTGCGCATCCTGCGCCAGGACAGCGATTTCGACCTGGTGCTGATGGATGTGCAGATGCCGGTGCTCGACGGTCTCGACACGACGCGCGCGCTGCGCGCCGAACTCAAGCTGGCGCTGCCGGTGATCGCCATGAGCGCCGGCGTGCTGCCGTCCGAGCGCGAACTGTGCATCGCCGCCGGCATGAACGACTTCATTGCGAAGCCGCTCGATCCGGCGCTGATGCTCGCGCTGATCAAAGGCCAGTTGGGCGGCACGCAGCGGCCGGCACCGGCGCCGCCCGTGCAGATGGTGGCGGAGGTATTTGACATCGGCGCCCTGGTGGCGCTGAACCAGCGTTTTCCGGAGCGTCGCCATGAGTTGCTGGCGCTGATAGCCCGCGCGCTGGCGGCGGCGCCGCCGCAGATGGCCGCCGCGCGCGAAGCCTACCTGTGCGGCGACAACGCTGCCGCGGCCAAACAGCTGCATGACCTGCGCGGCGTGCTCGGCAGCGTTGGCGCCAAGCGTTTCCTGCGGCTGAGCCTGGACATCGAGGCCAGCTTGCGCGACCCGGACCAGAGCGCCGGCCTGGCGCCGATGTTCGCGCAGGCGCATGAGGAAGTGCAGCGCACGGTCGCCAGCGGCAGCGCGTGGCTGGCGGCGGCCAGCGCGCCGCTGAAGGCGTGACCCCGGCCGCGCGCAGGCGTCACGCGGCGTTGCGCATCTGGTCGAAGCCGATCCTGGCAGCCTTGTAGCAGGCGCCGGCGCACACTTCGAGACCGTCGCGGTCGAGCACGACGACGGTGCCGCGCCGGTACTGGATCAGTCCTTCGGTCTGCAGCTTGCCGGCCGCCAGCGTGATGCTCTCGCGCCGCACGCCCAGCATGGTGGCCATGGTTTCCTGCGTCACTTTCAATTCGCAGCCGGGCGAGCGGTCCAGCCGTTCGAGCAGCCAGCGGCTGAGCTTTTGTTCCAGCGTGCTGTGGCGCGTGCCGACCACGTTTTGCGCCAGCTGGCTGAAGCGGGCGAAGGTATAGCGCATCAGCAGCCGGGCAAAGGCGCCGCCTTCGTTGAACAGCTCGCGCAGCGCGGCGGTCCGGATCCGATAGCCATAGCCGGCGGCCTGCACCACGGCCGAGCAGGTGGCCCGTTCGCTGGCATGCAGCGCCACCCCGACCACGCCCTCGCGGCCGACCACGCCGATTTCGGTGGTCGCGCCGTCCTCCATCACATAGTGCAGCGAGACGATGGCGTTGGTCGGGAACCAGGCATGCTCGAAGCTGTCGCCGCAGTCGTACAGGTAGTCGCCGTGCTTGAGCTGCACCAGTTCCAGGTGGGGGAACAGGGGTTCGAGGTCGGCCCGGTCGAGCGCACGCAGTAGGGCATTCTGCTGGGCGCCGGTCAGGCTGATCGGTACAGTGGCATGGGAGGGCGCCAGCACGAGGGTGCGGATGGCAGCATGGGCCTGGTTGGCAGCAGCGGAAATATGCGAGCGTTGCATGGAGGGCCTCTTCGTCAGGTTGTGGTGGGGAGCGGCACTGCTGCGCGCTCGTCTCAGGTAGTACTTTAGCTGCGGGCGCGGCAGGCGTCATCGGACGAACCGACGCGCTTGTGTAAGAAACAAGAAAAGTCGCGTGTCGTCTAATTCCTACGCGAACTAATTTTTGAAAGGTAAGGAAAGCGGCTCATTCGCTGCGGCGCCGCCGCGCGGGGCGGGTCAGCACGCGCAGCGCGACCACGAAGTCGATGCCGCGCGAACGCAGGTACAGCGCCGCTGCCTTGGTATCGATGGCCGCCTGCACCGCCAGTGCCTGTTCGACCTTTTTGGCCGACTTGTGATCGGGACGGGGCAGATGATAATCGTCGGGCATGGCTGTACCTCCTTTCAAAAAAATATAGCATGGCGGCGTGGCGCATGGTCGCGCCGCGGCCGACTATATTTCGCTGCGATTCTCAAATTCAATATGCGGGTGTAAGATGGCCCGCCTGCATTTTCCGGATCACACACTGAGGAGTTCACCATGCACCATCCCGTATCCCGTTCGCGTCTCGTGCTCGCACTGGCCGCCGCTACCATGGCCGCCTGTTGCGCCGGCGCCGGCGCGGCCGAGGTGCTGGTCACGGCCGCCCAGCTGCTCGATGTGCGCAGCGGGAAAATGCTCGCCGATCCGCAAGTGCTGATCCGCGACGGCCGCATCGTCGGCGTGCGCCAGGGCGCCGCCAACGGCTTTGCCGCCGGTCCGGCCACCACGCATATCGACTTGCCGGGCATGACTTTGCTGCCGGGCCTGATCGACATGCATGTGCACCTCGACAGCGATCCCGCGTATGGCGGCTACAACGCGCTCGAATTCGGCGACCGCTTCTGGTCGGTGCTGACCGTGCCGCACGCGGCCAAGACGCTCGACGCCGGCTTCACGACGGTGCGCAATGTCGGCTCCGATGCCTGGAACGACGTTGGCCTGCGCCAGGCGATCGACGAGGGCAAGGTGCGCGGCCCGCGCGTGGTCACCGCCACCTACGCGTTCGGCGCGACCGGCGGCCACTGCGATTCGACCTTTTTTCCACCCTCCATGAAGCAGGCCAGTCCGTACAATGCCGACGGCCCCGAGGCCGGCCGCAAGGCGGTGCGCGAATTGCGCAAATATGGCGCGCAAGTGATCAAGATCTGCGCCACCGGCGGCGTATTTTCGCGCAATACCGAGCCGGGCCAGCAGCAACTGAGCTTGCTGGAAATGACCGCCATCGTCGACGAGGCGCACCAGTGGGGCTTGCAGGTGGCGGCCCACGCGCACGGCGCCTCGGGCATCAAGGATGCGATCCGGGCCGGCGTGAATACGATCGAGCACGCCAGCCTGATCGACGACGAAGGCATCGCGCTGGCCAAGAAGCATGGCGCGTGGCTGTCCATGGATATTTACAACACCGAGTACACGCAGGCCGAAGGCAAGAAGAATGGCGTGCTGGAGGACAACCTGCGCAAGGATCGCGAAATCGCCGACGTGCAGCGCAATAACTTCCGGCGCGCCCATGCGGCCGGCGTCAAGATGGTGTTCGGCACCGACGCCGGAATTTATCCGCACGGCGACAATGCGCGCCAGTTCGCCACCATGGTGCGCTACGGCATGAGCCCATTGCAAGCGATCCAGGCAGCCACGCTGAACGCGGCCGAGGCGCTCGCCAGCAAGGATGTCGGCGTGATCGAAGCGGGCCGCTACGGCGACATGATTGCGGTCGCGGGCGACCCGACGCGCGACGTGCGGGTGCTGGAAAACGTGGCGGTGGTGATCAAGGGCGGCGAGCTGGTCAAGGGTGCCAAATAACGATGAGCGATCACAAGCAGGTCACGGTAGGGCGCTTCCCCACCGGCCCGGGCAGCCTGCGGGCCCAGGTGCTGGCGGTGCTGCTGGCGTCGGACGACATGACGGGCATCGAAAGCATTTTCGATAACCGCAAGGTGACGCTGACGACGGTGGTGCGCGCGCTGACGCGCAAGTACGGCTGGCCGGTCGAGCGGCGCGATTTTCCGACCAATACGGCCGATGGGCGCGCTGCCTGGGCCTCGGTCTTTAGCCTGCCACAGGAAGTGATCGATGCCGCGCTGGACGTCGGCGGGCGCGACTGGCTGGACGGCGTCAGGGCCGCGCGCGGCGCCCGTGCGCGCCGTCCCGTGCGGCGCTGACCAGCCTGCAATAGGCTAAGCTGTAGCAACGTCATCCTCGCGCACGCGCGCTGGTGTTCGGAATAAAATTCTTGACAAGGGTAGTGCGATATCTGCCCGTAGGGTTCTCGTGGAAATCGCAAAATCGAGACTCAATTACAAGAATTAACATCGTCCCTGCGAAGGCGGGGACCTATAGCACCTTAGCTCCGTTCTATATCGGAATCTGATCACAGATGTTATGGGTCCCCGCCTTCGCAGGGACGATGTTGGTCAAGTATGTGGAGCCGTGCGCTCCACGATTTCTGCGGAAGTTCGTGGCAATAGCGCTGTCAGCAGAATTATTCCGGACACCAGTGCGCGCACGCGGGGATCCATACGGAGGTGGCAAGGGTCGATTCAGCATGGATCCCCGCGTGCGCGAGGATGACGGGTCATTTTTGTGTGCTCGACTGGCGCCTCGATTCAGGCCGTTCAGTGCAGCTTGACCGACGGCGAGATGCGGTCGCCGATCCAGTCGGCCAGCGTGCGCGCCGCCATCCGCGCGAAGCCGTGCAGCGCCATCAGGTGCTTGCGGTACATCATGCTGTACAGCCAGCGCGCCAGCGCACCGCCCACCTGCACCTTGCGTCCGCCGATCGTCCCGCTCAGCACACCCACTGCCGCCAGCGGCCCGAGCGACACCAGCGAACCGTAGTCGCGGTAGGCGAACACCGCGCTGCCGGCCGCGCCAGGACGGGCCAGCACCTGGGCCAGGAACATCGCCTGCTGGTGCGCGGCCTGCGCGCGCGGCGGCAGCTTGCCCTTGATCGGGCAGGTGAAGCTGGCGCAGTCGCCCAGCGCGAACAGGTTCTGGTCGCCCACGGCCTGCAGCGACGGCGTCACGGCGATCTGGCGCAAACGGTTGACCGTCAATCCCAGCCCGGCGCACATGGCCGGCGCCTCAACCCCGGCCGCCCACAGCGTGATCGTGGACGGATAGCTGCTGCCTTCGCTGTCGACGACCGCGTGCGGTTCGACCCGCGCCACGGCGCAATCGGTGAGCACCTTGATGCCGAGCGAACGCAGATGGCGCGCGGCGCGCTTCGACAGGCGCGGATGCAGATGCGGCAGCAGCAGCGAGCCGCGTTCGAGGATGCGGATGCGCACGTTGCGCACCGGATCGAGCGCATGCACCTTGTAGCGTGCCAGCGTGCGCGCGCTGTGGCTCAATTCGGCGGCCAGCTCGACTCCGGTGGCGCCGCCGCCGACGATGACGATATCGATCCCGTGCCCGGCTTCGGGATCGGCCGCATGGCGCGCGCCGGCCTGGATGCAGCCGTCGATGAAGCGCTGGCGGAACGCCTCGGCCTGGGGCACGTCGTCGAGCGTGAGCACATGCTCGGCGGCGCCCGGCACGCCGAAGAAGTTGGTCACCGATCCGAGCGCCAGCACCAGCTTGTCGTAGCCGATCGCGCGTGCCGGCAGCACTTCGGCGCCATCGTCGGCCAGCCAGGGCGCGAGCCGGATGCAGCGCGCATCGCGGTCGACGCCGAGCACTTCGCCGCGCGCAAATTCGAAACCGTGCTCGCAGGCCTGGGCCGCGTAATCGATCTCGGTGCCTTGCGCGTCGCGCTTGCCCGAAGCGAGCGTATGCAGCAGCGGCTTCCAGAAGTGGGCCGGCCAGCGGTCCACCAGGATGACCCGTGCGCTGCCGGCCTTGCCCATGCTGTCGCCCAACCTGGTCGCCAGTTCCAGTCCTCCGGCGCCGCCTCCAACGATGACGATGGTTTGCATATGTGTCCCCCCTTTGACTGGTAATATAGGCCCCTTCGTCGCAAAAGAAAAATTAAAGATTTTCAATAATTGATAAGGAAAAGCTTATGTATCACGCCAGCTTCCGCCAGCTCCAGTCGCTGGTGCTGATCGCCCGCCACGAGAGCGTGTCCAAAGCCGCCGAGGCGCTCCACGTGACCCAGCCGGCGGTGTCGCTGCAGCTGCGCACGCTCGAGGAAATCGCCGGCACCGCGCTCACGCGCAAGGTCGGCCGGGCGATCCAGCTGACCGCGGCCGGCGAAGTGATGGTCGACTTCGCCGAGCGCATCCTGCGCCTGTGGGAACAGGCCGGCGACGAGCTGGCGGCGCTGAACGGCATCGCCAGCGGCACGCTGCGCATCGGCGCGGTCACCACCGCCGAACACTTGCTGCCGCCGTTGCTGGTGCCGTTTACGATGGAGCGTCCCGACGTGCGCCTCAAGCTCCAGGTGGGCAACCGGATCGAGATCCTCAACATGCTGGCGCGCCAGGAAATCGACCTGGCCATCATGGGCACGCCGCCGCGCGAGTTCCGCACCAACGCGGCCCGCTTCGCGCGCCATCCGATGGGCTTCGTGGCCAGCCCGGACCACCCCTTGATGAGCAAGAAGAAGATCTCGCTGGCCGACGTGTTGCAGGCCAACCTGCTGGTGCGCGAACGCGGTTCGGGCACCCGCACCGCCGTCGAGAAGCTGTTCAAGGAGGGCGGCCATCCGCTCAACTTCGGCTCCGAAGTCTCGTCCAACGAGGCGATCAAGCGCATGGTGTCGGCCGGGCTGGGGCTGGGATTCTTGTCGGTGCACGCGTGCGCGCTCGAATTCCAGGCCGGATTGATGCGGCTGCTGCCGATGCCGGGCAATCCGGTCGAAGCCGACTGGCACATCATGCACCTGGCCGGACAGCCGATTCCCAAGGTGGCGGCGGCGTTCCAGGATTTCGTCATCGCCCAGGGGCAGGAACTGGTGCAGCGCGAGCTGGAAGGCTATTACCCGCGGGCGCCAGCCACGCGCAAGGGCTGATCAGGCCATGCGCTATGCGTTGTAGCAACTCTTTGCGCCCGGCCAAATAGCTGCGTGGAATCTCGGCCCACTATCGGCTTTGCCTGTCCGTTGGCGGCGGGACTATCCTATGGGAGCAGAGATGAACATCCGCACAACTACCCTGGCCGTCCTGGCCGGCACCTTGCCCTGGCTGGCCACGACGGCGGCCGGCGCCCCCCTGCTGATGAATGGCCCGGTCGCGCAGGCGCCGGACCTGCTGGTGTCGCTGCTGGGCGAGCTGAACGCGCAGCGCGCCGCGCAGGGGCTCGACAGCGACCACCAGTTCGTGCTGGCCAGCCAGCACCCGGGCACCGCCGGCACGACGGTGCTGCGGGTCGACCATACCTGGAAGGGCTTGCGCGTGTTCGGCTCCGAATCCGTCATCGTCGTTGGCGCCAACGGCAAGATCCTCAGCCAGTCGGTGGCCGACCGGCGCGCAAGGCTGGGGGCGGCATCTGGCGGCAAGGGCGCCGTGCTGAACCTCAAGCCGGCCGTGACCCCGGCAGAGGCGATCGCCACCGCCATCCGCTCGGTGGCCGCGGGCGGGGTGGCGCTGGCGCCGCCCAGGGCCGAACTGCTGGTTTATCCGATCATGCGCACCGAACGCCTGCCGGCGGCCGTCAATAAAAGCGAAGATGAACTCAATGCGCTCGACCTGACCGACGTCGTCGACAGCTATGAACTGGCTTACCAGGTACGCACCCGGATGCGGCTTGGCCAGCAGCCGCTGTTCCACGACACCATCGTCAGTGCCAGCGACGGGCGCATCATCGACCAGTGGAGCATGCTGCAGACGGCCGACGGCAGCGGCAAGAGCCAGTACAACGGCGTCGTTCCGCTCAGCACCAGCCAGGACGGCAAGCTGTTCAAGATGCTCGATCCGACGCGCGGCGTCGGCGGCCAGTTCGGCGCGATGGCGATCACCAATGCCGATCATGGCAGCGAGGCCGGCGAGATCTACGCGCAGGGCGGCAACGAGTGGGGCGACGGCCTGCAGTACAAGGAGGGCGGCAGCACCACCAACGCCAATGGCCAGACTGCGGCGGTGAACGCCATGTGGGGCCTGATGAATACCTACGACATGCTGAAAAACGTGCTGGGCTGGCACGCGCTGGACGGCCAGAACACGGCCTCGTACATCGCCGCCCACGTCAACACCGCCTACGACAATGCGTATTACAACGACACCTGCAAGTGCATGTTCATCGGCGACGGGTCGTCCTTCAACAGCCTGGGCGCGATCGACGTGGTAGGCCACGAAATGGGGCACGGCATCACGGCCGCCACCTCCAACCTGATGTACTTCGGCGAGTCGGGCGGCCTGAACGAATCGAGTTCGGACATCAACGGCGAAGCGGTCGAAGCGTACGCGCGCGCCGGCGGCGGCGGCGGCCAGATCGCCAACAGCGGCAATGACTGGGTGATGGGCAAGGAGATCAGCAAGACCGGCACGCCGCTGCGCTGGCTGTTCAAGCCGAGCAAGGACGGCAGCAGCCCGGACGCCTGGACCAGCGCGCTCAAGCGCCTCGATGTGCACTACAGCAGCGGGCCGAACAACCGGATGTTCTATTTCCTGGCGCAGGGATCGAAGGCGGAGAAGGACGGCGACTACTACAGCAAATACCTGGTCAGGAAGCCGGCGGCGATGAGTGGGATCGGCACCGACAAGGCGTACCGGATCTGGTTCAAGGCCAACACCACCAAGTTCACCTCGACCACCGACTACAAGGGGGCGCGCGCCAAGATGATCGAAGCGGCCCAGGAACTGTACGGCATGGGCAGCAAGGAAGCGCTGGCGGTGCAGCGCGCGTACGCATCGATCAACGTCGGGGCCGACGTCGACGAATAGCGCAGTTCGATTACTTCTTGGTCCCGACCACCAGCACGGCGGCGCCGGCAGCGATCGCGATCAGGCTGGCCCACAGGGGGATGTTGACGTTTTGTTTTTCCTGCACCGACAGCGAGATCGGGCCCAGTTCGGCCTTGGTGGTTTGCTTGGTAAAGCTGAAGCCGCCGAAGACGAGGCCGAGTACGCCGCCGACGATGAGCAGGATGCCGATGATTTTTGTCGCGTTCATGTTATTTTTCCTTAGGGGGCACACCCCGGTTGTTCTTTTAGGGGGTCTGACCCCGGTGGTGTTGGCGATTGCAACCGGGGTCAGACCCCCTAACTGAAAAACCGGGGTCTGACCCCTGGCGTTTCGGTCGTGTCGGCAAGCGCAGACTTGGTTCTTAATCCGCCATCATCGGATACGGATTCAGGGGCGTGCCCTTCCACCACTGCTTCTCCGGCGTCAGCTCGACCACCGCGAAATGCAAGTGCGGTGCTGCCGGGCTGGCGTTGCCGGTCGCGCCGACATAGCCGATCAACTCGCCGCGCTTGACCGCCGCGCCTTCCTTCAAACCTTCGGCGTAGCGGTCCAGGTGCGCATAGTAATAGGCGAATTTCTCGGTGGTGTCGAACTCGTACACGGTCAGGCCGCCCGGTTTGCTGTTGAACAGCTTGACGACCTTGCCGTCGGCCACGGCGAACACCTTGGTGCCGCTGGGCGCCATGATGTCGAGTGCTTCGTGGTGGCGTTCGGTGCCGCGCGGCTGGTCGAAATTGTCCGTCAGCTGCGCATACTTGACGCCGTCAACCGGCACCATCAGCTTGGCTGCGGTGGCGGCGGGCGCCGCCGGCGCGCTCGCGTCAGGCAGCGGGGTCAGCTGGGCCGGGCGCAGCGGCAGCTCCGCTTCGCTCAGGTCGGTCGACACGACTGGCGGCTGTCCCGGAGCGGGCAGGGCCGTCGGGGCGGATGCGGGCGCCGTCACGGCGACGGCGGCCGGCGCGAGTGCGACCAGCACGGCCGGCTGGCTCGTGTCATGGCCGATCTGGCGCAGGTAAATGAACAGGCTCAGGGCGCCAAGCAGCGCGCCGGCCAGGAATGTCAAAAGCCATTTCATGGAAGTATCCTTCGCTTCGAGTGTAAGGCGGAAAATCCGCGTCTTATTCCTGCATCACCACTTCGGTGCCGGGCCCGACCGAGGTCGTCACCGTCGTCACGTCCCAGTTGGTCAGGCGGATGCAGCCGTGCGACTGGGTCTTGCCGATCGCCGACGGCACCGGCGTGCCATGGATGCCGTAGTGCGGCTTGGACAGGTCGATCCAGGCCACGCCGACCGGGTTGTTCGGGCCGGCGGGAATGGTGGCTTTCTTGTCGCCCGGTTCGGCATCCCAGAACAGCGCAGGGTTGTAGTGAAACACCGGATTTTTCGAAATACCGTTGACTTTCCAGGTGCCGATCGGCAGCGGATCCTTGTCGGTGCCCGACGAAGACGGGAACTGGGCGATGACCTTGCCGCCCACGTCGTACAGGGTCAGCGTGCGGTCGCTGCGGTCGACCATGATCTTGCCCGCCTTCGGCAGCGGTTCGGTGCCCTCGACGTTGGGCACCAGCAGCGTCGCGCCGGCCTTGGCCATGTCGACGCCGGGATTGAGGCGCTGCAGCAGCGCCGGGCTGGCATGGAATTTTTCGCCCATCGCCTCGAGCGCGCTGGCATAGCCCAGTGCAGGCAGCTTGGCCTTGTCGGCCATCTCTTCGGGAATCGGGGTGAACGGGCCGGCCACGTCGGCATCGGTGGTCGTGTAGCTGATCAGCGCCGCGGCGGCGTCACCGTTCAGCGCGGCCCAGGTTGGCGCGTCGAGCGTGCCGTTCGGCGCCAGGCCGCGCTGGCGCTGGAAGCCGCTGATCGCCATGCGCAGGTTGGAACCGGGCGCGCCATCGATTTCGCCCGACGAAAAATGGGCACGGTCGAGCAGGATCTGGGCGCGCAGCGTGGCGGCCGTGTCGGGCTTGGCGCCGCTGGCCGGTGAGCCGTCCTTGCCGGCGCCATTGACGCTGTCGGCGCTCAGCGGCAGCGCGGCAACAGCCGCGGCGGGCTTGACCTTGTGGACCTTGGCCGGCTTCGCGGCCAGCGCCGCCGTTGGGAGGACGGTCGCACCGGCGAGGCAGGCGGCGATCAGGCAGATAGTGGAATGCTTCATGGGGAACCTCTGGGTATCAATCGATGTCCCAGAATAATTCCTGCCAGACAGAGGGTCTGTGCGCCAGCGTACTAAGAGGGGGCGCCGATCAAAATCAATTGCGCCGGACGTGGCGCGCGTGTGCGGCTACAGCTGTTCCCATTCCTGCGCGCTGGCGTGGACCACGGCGGCGCGCCGCGGCGCACTGGCTACCAGGCGGGGCGTGTGGCGTGCGCGCGGGGCGGGGCGCTGCGGCGCTGGCGCCCGCTCGGCCAGCTTGAAGATGCTGACCACCTCGGCCAGCGTGGCCGCCTGCTCCTGCATCGAGCCGGCCGCGGCCGCCGCCTGTTCGACCAGCGCGGCATTTTGCTGGGTCACGGCATCCATCTGCGTGATCGCGGCATTGACCTGCTCGATGCCGACCGTTTGTTGCATGCTGGCTGAGGCGATCTCGGCCATGATGTCGGTCACCCGCGTGATCGACTGCACGATCTCGGTCATCGTGACCCCGGCCTGGTCGACCAGCTTGCCGCCGGCATCGACCGGGTCGACCGAATCGCTGATCAGGGTCTTGATTTCCTTGGCCGCGGCGGCCGAACGCTGGGCCAGGTTGCGCACTTCGGAGGCGACGACGGCAAAGCCGCGCCCCTGTTCTCCGGCGCGCGCCGCCTCGACCGCGGCATTCAGCGCCAGGATGTTGGTCTGGAACGCGATGCCGTCAATGACGCCGATGATGTCGACGATCTTGCGCGACGAATCGTTAATCGACGACATGGTATGGACCACCTGGGCCACCACGCTGCCGCCGCGCTGCGCCACCGCGGAGGCGGACTGGGCCAGCACGTTGGCCTGGCGCGCATTGTCGGCGTTCTGCTTGACGGTGCTGGTCAGTTCCTCCATCGACGAGGCGGTCTCTTCCAGCGAACTGGCTTGTTCTTCCGTGCGCGACGACAGGTCCAGGTTGCCGGCGGCGATCTGGCCCGACGCGGTGGCGATGGTGTCGGTGCCGATCCGGACCTGGCCGACGATGTTGACCAGCGCGGCGCGCATCGTTTCCATCGCGAACAGCAGACTGCGGGTGTCGCCGGCGCGCGTGTCGATCGGGCTGGCCAGGTCGCCCGCGGCAATCGCGCCAGCGACCTGCACCGCATAGGCCGGCTCGCCGCCGAGCTGGCGCGTCAGGCCGTGCGTGATCCACAGGCCGATGCCGATGCCGCCGGCCAGGCTGGCGATGACCAGGGCCAGCATCAGGGTGCGGCTGTTCTGGTAGATCTGGCTGGCCTCGGCGACCGCGGCGGCGGCCGTCTGTTCCTTGTGTTTTCCCAGTTCGGCCAGCTTGTCGTCAACCAGCTGGGCTTTCTTGGCCAGCGGCCCGAAGATATACGCGATCGCGGCCGCCTTCGCTTCGGGCGTGTCGCTTGCGCTCAACCTGACCAGCTCGGCGCGCGCGCTCTCGTAGTCGACCAATCCTTTTTCCAGTTCGCTCAGCAGCAATTTTCCGGCATCGGTACGAAACAGCGGACGCGCCTTCTCAAGGTGCTCGTGCATGGCCTTTTGCGCGCTGTCGGCGCTGGCGATGAAGCCGTCCCGCTGTGGCGCCGAGGTGGCCAGCAGCACGTTGCGCATGGCCCGTCCGATGTAGGTCAGCTTGATAATCGCTTCCTTGGTCTCGGAAATGCCCAGCACATCGCTGGCATACGATTGCGTCGCCTGCGCGTCCATGCGTCCCATGTTGACGATGCCGACGCCGGCAACGATGGCGCCGGCCAGCGCTACGATCAGGAAGCCGGCCACCAGGCGTGTTCGCACGGTCATCTCTTCGAACATTGAGTCTCCAATACTTCAATCAAAATGGAAGCGACGGCAGGGGAGTCGGCCTGGGATGGTCGAGGCGGCGCGCAGCATGGACGGCAGCCGGGGTGGGCTGCCAGTGTACTGACACTACGCGAACAAGATGTGAGAGTTAATCGCTATTCCAGGGCAATCGAAAGTTGCCTGCGCGCACGGCGGGCCTCACTGGCGCAGGCCGAGCGCCTGTTCGATCAGCGGCAGGATCAGCTTCCAGGCCGGCGAGCTGGCCGCGATCTCGTCGTAGTGGCTGGCGCCGGGCAGGATCACGACCTCGGCCTGGTCGCCGGCGGCCTGCGCGCGCGCCGCGTAGTCGTGCGCGGCGCGCGGCGGCGAAATGGTGTCCAGCTCGCCCGTGACCAGCACGGTGCGGCTGCCGTTCGGCATCAGCTCGGCCGCATTGGTGTCGGCGTACACGTCGGGCCGGGCGGCGCTGGGCAGGCCGGCCAGCTGTACGATGTCGCGCCCGCAACTGCTCTTGATCAGGGCCTGCTCGCGGCGCAGGTCGGCCAGGCCGCCCAGGCTGATGATGTGGCGCACCGCCAGCGGCGCGGCCTGGTACAGCGGGCTCGACGGCGCGATGCGTCCGCGCCCGGCGATCCATTGCACCAGCTGGCCGCCGGCAGAGTGGCCCATGGCGACGATGCGGGTGGTGTCGAGCTGGTAGCGCGCCGCCTGCGCGGCCAGGCTGTCGAGCGAGGCGTTGATGTCCTGGTAGGTGCCGGGGTAGCCGCCGCCTGGCTCGTCGACCCGGCGGTATTCGACATTCCAGACGGCGATGCCGCGCGCGGCCAGCGCCCCGGCCACGTTGCGCATCTGCGTGATGCCGCCGTATTCGACCGTCCAGCAACCGCCGTGCACCAGCACCAGCACCGGGAACGGGCCGGCGCCGGCGGGCCGGAACAGTTCGGCGAACTGCGACGGCGCGCTGCCGTAGGCGATGGTGGCGCTCGGGGCCGGGCCGGACAGCGCCAAATAATGGTCGAGCGTCATCGGGGCGGCCACGGCGGCCGAGCCGGACAGCAATATGGCGGACAGCAGGGTGCGCAGGGGAGTCGTCATGGCCGGGCTCGCAAGTGAAGGAAAACGCACTATACCGAGTTTGGCCGGCGCTGGGGAGGGGCGGGGCGCGCACGATTGAAGCGGCACGCGGAAATCCCGGTTCTTCCATGCTAGGCTGCGAAAAACACGGAGAAAATATGCAAATTACAAGTGAAGAATACAAGGGCTACGGCATCTCGGTGACGCCGATGAAGGATTGCGGCGACCTGTGGGATTTCGAATACCGCATCACCCGGCCCGGCGCGGATGCCGGCGGCGCAGCGGCGTTGCCGATCACGCGCAGCCAGACCGCCGGCGGCCATGCGACGCCCGAGGTCGCCTGTTTCGCCGGCCTCGAGGTCGCGCGCACCGAAGTCGATAACCTGCTGGCCCTGCTGGCATCCGGGCGCCGCTAGTTTTCCCGAGAGGATCATCATGCACATGCACCGACCAGGCCGCCACTACGTGCGCGCCCATTCCACGCCCGACCCCGACGACCCCAAACCGGGGCCGCTGCCGGACGACGTGCCGCCGCCGGTCAATGCGCCGGTCGAAGAGCCGCGCATGCCGGCCCCGCCCATCAAGACCTGATCAGTTGCCCTTGGGCGGGACCGGGTCGAGGCTGTCGAGGTCGCCGCTCGGTTCGTCGCGCTCGAGCGAGGCATCGTGCTCGCGCCGTTCCTGGCCGGCATCGGCTTGCTCGGCGTCGTCGCGCTCGTCGGCGTCGTCAGGATCCTCGCGCTCGTCTAGCGATGGCAGCGCCGGGATTTCGCGGATCATCGCTTCGGTCTCGAGTTGGGCGGCGGACTTTTCGCCGCTGCCGATATCGGCCTCGTCGAATAGCGAGCGGGCGTGGGCCGGATCGGGAAAGGATTTGTGGGTGTGCATGACTACTCCTGGGTGGGCGATGCCGCTTTGCGCGGCGCTGGGTCCATCCTAGCAGCGCGGCGGCAATGGCGGCGCGCCGTACGGCGTAAGATTATGCTAACTTCTGTTGCTCCAAGGGTACAGTATGCAAAAATGTGCGGTGCACCATGTGATCGCGGCCGGCTTTGTAAATATAATCAAAGCGTCACCCGATTTCTTGTCACCGAGGAGCACATCATGGGCACGTCCTTATATAACAAGATTCCCCTTGGACGCAGTTCGGTCCTGGCCAGGACGCCGGTCCGCGCGCTGCTGCTGCTGACTATGTGCCTGGGCATCGCGCTGTCCTGGATGGCGTTGCAAAGCTGGCACTGAAGGGCGCGCGGGGCGGCGTGTTACCATGGGGGCCGAACTTTGGCCCTACATGAAAGCTGCAATGAAGAATGAGAAACTGACTGGCGACGAATACGACGCGCTTGGCCACATCGAGCGGGGCGCGGCGCATGACCGGGTCAACGCCTGCGTCGGGCGCAATGCCAAGCGCCTGTCGGGCCTGAAAATGATCGAATACGCGAAAGATGGCCGCGTGGCGCTGACCGACAAGGGGCGCCAGATCCTGTTCCTGCGGCGCTGCATCAGCGGCCTGCGCGGCGTGCTGGCCGACCCGGCATTCCAGCTCGACGCCGACCTGGCCGCCTTCCTCGACAAAAAATCGCACATCGTCGCGCTCGAAGCGGGCGGCTACGGCATCACCGACAAGGGCCGCGAATCGCTGGCCGACATCGACGCCCAGGACAAGAAGTAAGCCACACCGCCGCACCAAAAAAAACCGGGGTCAGCCCACTCTTCATTCCTGAAAAAGTGGTCTGACCCCGGTTTTGCGTTGGGGCGGGCTTAGAAGTTGCGGCGGCGGTCCGGGTAGACCAGCGTGCGGATCGCCACTTCGGGCGGCACGTTCATGGCGTTGAGGAATTCGGCCACTTGCTGCAGTCCCAGCGTCGGGATCGCGGCAATCGCCTGGTTGACCACGTCGCGGGTGCGGAAATCGATGCGGGGCGCGCGCTGGGCTGGGCTGGGCTGGTTCATGGTGGTCTTTCACTGGACTGGGTGTCTAATTAGCCACATCATAGACTATTTCTGGCGGGCGATGTCCAAAAAACCACTATATGTAGCGAAAAGAAATCAAGCGGCCAGGCTGGCCGCGCGCGCCTCTTGCGGCGGCAGGCAGCGCCCCTGGCGCAGCAACTGCTCGAACTCGGCCGCCGCGAGCGGCCGGCTGAAGAAATAGCCCTGCATTTCGTCGCAATGGTGGCGCCGCAGGTAGTCGAGCTGCTCGGCCGTTTCGACCCCCTCGGCGATCACGTCCAGCTTCAGGTTGTGCGCCAGCGCGATGATCGAGGCGACGATGGCCGCGTCCGACGCGTCGCGCGTGATGTCGGACACGAACGAGCGGTCGATCTTGAGCACGTCGATCGGAAAGCGCGACAGGTACGACAGGCTCGAGTAGCCGGTGCCGAAGTCGTCGATCGACACGTTCACGCCCAGCTTCTTCATGCCGTGCAAGGTTTCGACCGCCAGCGTGACGTCGCTCATGAACAGGCTTTCGGTCAGTTCGATTTCCAGCAGCTGCGGCGCCAGCCCCGTGTGGTCGAGCACGGCGGCGATGTCGGCCAGCAGGTTGGGGGCGCCGAACTGGCGTGCCGACAGGTTCACCGCCACCCGCAGCTGGCCCAGGCCGGCATCCTGCCAGGCCTTGTTCTGGGCGCAGGCGGTGCGCATGACCCAGGCCCCGATCTGCACGATCAGCCCGGTTTCCTCGGCCACCGGAATGAAGCGGTTGGGCGTGACCACGCCCAGTTCCGGATGCTGCCAGCGGATCAGCGCTTCCATGCCGACCACCAGCCCGCTGGCCAGGTTGACCTGGGGCTGGTAGTGCAGCACGAATTCATTGCGCTCGAGCGCGTTGCGCAGCGCGCTTTCGATGCGCACCCGCTCCATCGCCTCCTCGTTCATGGCCGGCGTGTAGAACTGGAAGTTGTTGCGGCCCAGTTTCTTGGCGCGGTACATGGCGATGTCGGCATGCTCGATAAGGCCTTCGGCACCGGCCCCGTCGG
>JANYGW010000196.1 GCA_025359245.1 Massilia sp. | reverse complement strand
GCAGTCTGAAGTCGTAGGAAACCTAAGACTCCCCCAATAGGAGCGTTTGTTCAAGTTCCTTGCCGGGGTCACCCCATCGCCCATCGCGCTACGTGATCAAAACGGCGCCGATACCCATCAGCTTGAGTGACCATACTCATTTGCAATTAAGATATCCGTCCCTGGCCGCAATGTCCAACGAGCGGGAACCGCTGGATTTGACGATTTTGGCGTCCAATACTTTGCCGTTTGTCCCGATAAGAAAGAGCAGGCTGACGGTTCCTTGCTCCTCATTGCGTAATGCGTCTTTGGGATACACGGGCTTGCCGCAAGAATATGAAACCGGCGGGGGACTTAGCGGTGGCAAGCCGGCTGACTCTTCGTTAAAGCCCTCCGGTGGGAGTGGTGCGGTTGTATCGATTTGTTGGGCAAGGGCCTGACTTGATCCGCCTGTCATTGCGGTGAGTATCAAAAGGTGGCAGAGCTGGCTTCGCAGAGTAGGCAGTAAATTCGGCATAATCGTGGTGTCGGTTTGCAATATCGCAATCTACCACAGGAGTCGCTTCGGCGGGCTCGCCGACCCAGCGTTGCCGGCTGAGAGTCCGCTGGCCCGATTGCTGACGGTAGGGGCAAGGCAGCAGGGTCAACAAAGCGATACGCAATCGCCGATTTGTCAGTTTGCCGGACCCAGTGAGTTGCGTTGAGTAGGCTGCGCGCTCCCTCGCGCTTCAAATCGAACTGGCGGCGAATGTCGGCTCTTGGCCGATTGTACACGTTCAAAACGGCCAATGGGCCGGCACTGTGAACCGCTGATCGGACATTTCCGTAAGAGTATGACAGCCCCGTCACGGTGCAGGGCAACCGACTTGGGACTCTTTGTGGAATTCACTTTGGCCCGAAGAAATCTGGTACATCACCAACTCGGCCTCACTGTTCGGCACGGACCAGGTCATTAATTCCCTCACTTTCATGTTCTCATACTCAGCGTCGTAGACCAATCGGACTTCGTTAGGAAAACAGGATGACCCGACGAGAACTGACGACTTGTATTTTCCATATTTGGCAAACGAGGTCTGGACCGCTGTAGTGAATTGTTCCTTCGACACAGATGCCCTCATCGCGGGAGAACCCATGTCATAAAGCCGCGCGTAGTCCTGTTTTTCATAGAGTGTGCGGAATTTATCAACGCTGGCCAAAGCTTGGACCTTGTCTTCGTCGAAATGCCCGGCTTTGAAATGGACATCGCAGGCAGATAACGTTGCCGCACCCAACAAGGCGACAACTAGATATCTATATATTTTTTGCATGCTATTAAATCCATTGCCGGGCTTCATTATGTTTCTCATGGTTGAGGTCTTTAAACGCGGAAAAATGTCGGCTTCTGGCCGATTGTACGCGGTCGCGTTGTCAGCGTCGCGAAAGCTGCGGTCGCTCTACCCACGACGAAGAAACTTGGCGATTCAATTTTCGGCCCTCGGCCGCCCGGATTTTCGTTGAGCACAAAGTACGAATAAGGGAACCTGAAGTCGAAATCAGTTTTCCATACTTTTTCCGTACTTTGGCCTAAAATGTAAAAAAGGCCTGCAACGCAAAGTTGCAAGCCTTTGATAACAAATGAATTTTGGTGGGAAGTGCAAGTTTCGAACTTGCGACCCCTGCAGTGTGAATGCAGTGCTCTACCCCTGAGCTAACCTCCCAAAACGGGGCGTATTATTGCACACCGTTCGAAAAACGTCACGTTTTCCGCGCAAATTAATGATTTCCCGACCGTTGAGGCCCCGATCAAGGCCGCAGCGCCAAAGTGCGGCTCAGGAAGGCCAGCGTGGTCTGCCAAATTTCGGCTTGCGCCCTGGCATTGGCCTCCGCTGTGCCACCGGTCTTGAACGGCCCGGCGTTGTATTGCGTCGTCGGCACCCACCCGTTGCCAGTGAGGCCGTGGCCGGCATCGGTGTAGATCAGCGCCACCGTCTCCAGCTTCGCCCCGGCCCTGCGCTCGGCGATATTTTGCGCCATCATGCCGGACGCCCACATCTGGTCTTCGATACCGCCGGCCACCAGCATCGGCCCCTTGAAATCTTCCACCCGGATCCTGGCGCTGACCGCTGCCGCCGGAAACGCTGCCCGTCCCTTGTCGTACGGCCGCCGGTAACGCACGTCCGCTCCAGTCTGGAAGCCGGCCATTTCTTGCAGGAAGTCCTTGTTGGGCACGAATGGCAGCGCCTTGCCCTCGTACGAAAAGGACGAACGCGCACTGTCTGCCGGCACCACGTCCGGCCCCCAGCCCTGCCAGACGACATCGCTGGGCACGATCGCGACCACGGAACTGATCCATTTCATCTTGCTCGCCGCGATCAGGACAAACTCGGCGCCCTTGGAAAAGCCGAGGATACCGATCCGGTTCGCGTCGACATCTTTCCTGGTCATGAGCCAGGCCCTTGCCAGCGCCAGCCGGTCTACCGGAATGTCGACGAAGCTTTGCGGCAGGCTGGGTAATTCGCGCACCGGATTGTTCCAGGCAGCGGGCGAATAATAGGGCAGCCCGAACACGGCAAAGCCGCGCGCCGCAAAGTTGGGTGCCATCTCGCGGGCCGCGCTGGAGCCGCCTTCCGAGCCGCCCAGGATAATCAGCACCGGGCGCTTGCCGGGCCCGGGTATCGCGGAATACACCGCACCCGGGAAGCCAGGAACGGATTCCGTGACCACGGTCGGCAGCGTATTGACCAACTGCAGCACCGCCTTGGCGACCGCCTTGCCTTCCACTTGCGCTTCAAACACAAGCTGTCCGCGCGCCATGCCGGGCGGCACGGCGTTTGCGCTCGGCGCCATTGACCAGAACAGGCCATGAATGTCCGCGCCGCGATAGGTGCCGCTGGCCGGTTTCGCCGTGGACAGGTCCAGCTTGCCGGCGGCATCGGCGGCGAATGTCGCTTGCGCGCGGTACAACGCTTCCTTGCCATTCTCGCGCAGCAAGCGCTCGGCGCTGACGGTCACGCTGCTGTTCGGCGCCAGACCAGCGAGCCTGATGGCCACCGGATCGCCTTCGACCACGGGGCCGGTCGGCGTAATATCGATGGTCTGCGCCGTAGCGGCCGCACAAGCGAACATCCAGATCAAACATCTTGAACGAAACATGTAAATTCCTTCAGTTAGGGTTGCGGAGTGTTCATGCGGCGCAGCAGCAGCCACAGCGCGATCCAGTCGGCCGCGGCGATGCACACAAAGATGGCTGCTTGCATCGGTTCGTCGCGCAGCATCAGGTATTCGAGTTTGCCAAAGCGATACATGAACGACAACGGAAGCAAGCTAAAGAAAATGCCGACCGCGATCAGGGCAGCCTGCCAGCGCAGGCCGGTTTTGACGCGTTTGAGCGCGGTCCGCGCATTATTTTCCAGCGCCGGCGCCGGCACGCCAGGCGTCACTTGCAGCGTTTCACGCATGGTCCTGGCGAATACCGGATGGCCGGCGAAATAGTCCTCCACCAGTTCACGGCTGGCTGCGCTCGCTTCGTCGCCAAAATACAGCGGCAGTAAATCGATAATCACATCTTCGTGCGGGGTAGTCATGGTGCTTCCTTCAGGTAGAGGGCGAGTTTTAAACGGGAACGCGACACTTTCGTTTTGGCGCTGGACAGCGAAATTTCCAGCACCCGGGCAATATCTTCATAGGGCACCACGTCTTCGGCGCGCATCAGCAAGGCGGCGCGGTCGGTCTCCGGCAGCCGCTGCAGCGCGGCCAGCATGTGCTGCATGGACTGCACCGCCATTGCCTGTTGTTCCGGCCCGGCTGCGTCGTGTTCGTAGACATCTTCGAACTCGACGTGGCGGCGCGTGTGATGCCATTCTTTCAAGTAGAGCCGGCGGGCAATCGTGCACAGATAGGCCCTGACGGTCTCGGTGACGATCGGCGTGGACGACAGCATGGCGCGGATGAAGGTTTCGGCCACCAGGTCGTTGGCCTGGTGGGCGTCACCGCACAGGCCGACCGAGAACCGGAAGACGGCCTTGGCGTGCTCGTGATAAAGGGCGTCGACAGGGTTCATGATGAAAAATGTGTTTGCATGGGTAGAGTATCCACGAGCACCCAGAAAGTTACGGAACAGACAAAAGAAATAGTCCAGAAAGCAAAAAGCCCGGCATCGCGGCCGGGCTTTTCATAGGGAAGACTGCACCCATCACGCTTCAGCGTACGTTCTCCAGATACAGCTGCCCTTGACCGCCTTGTCGAGCCCGCCCAGCAGGCTGTCATGCGCGGCCAGCTCCTCGGCATCGGCGGACAGCACGATCACTTCGGCCAGCGCCACCGCCTCGAGCAGGCCGCCGCCGTCGGCCACCTCCTCCTCCAGGTCCATCGACAGGCTGTTCTGGCCGCGCGTCATCGACAGGTACACGTCGGCCAGCAGCTCGGCATCGAGCAGCGCGCCGTGCAGCTTGCGGTGCGAGTTCGATACGCCATAGTGGTCGCACAGCGCATCGAGCGAGTTGCGCTTGCCCGGGCGCATTTCCTTGGCGTTGACCAGGGTATCGATGACGCCGCTGCAATGCTCGGTGAAGGTCGGCAGGCCCAGCAGCTTGAATTCGTTGTTCAGGAAACCCAGGTCGAACGGCGCATTGTGGATAATGACTTCCGCGCCCTGGATGTAATCGCGCAGTTCGGCCGCGATCTCGGCGAACTTGGGCTTGTCGCGCAAGAACTCGGTGGTCAGGCCGTGCACCGCCAGCGCGCCCTCTTCCGAATCGCGCTCCGGATTGATATAGCGGTGGAAGTTATTCCCGGTCAGCATGCGGTTATGCAGTTCGACGCAGCCCACTTCAATGACGCGGTCGCCCGTGCGGGGATTCAGACCAGTGGTTTCAGTATCGAGGACGATTTGGCGCATGGCATTCTAAATAAGGGGAAACAAAGGCGCGCAGTATAGCAAAGCGCGCCGGCTGGTCAGCGCCGCACCGTTTCGACGCCGCGGTTGGCCAGGCCGTCCGCGCGTTCGTTGCCCGGATGACCGCTGTGGCCGCGCACCCATTTCCAGTCGACCTTGTGCAGCCCCTGGGCCGCGTCGAGCAGCTTCCACAGGTCTTCGTTCTTGACCGGCTCCTTGGCCGCGGTTTTCCAGCCGCGCGCCTTCCAGCCCTTGATCCATTCCGAAATGCCCTTTTGCACGTACTGGCTGTCGGTGTAGACCACCACTTCGCACGGGCGCGTCAAGGTCTTGAGCGCCTCGATGACGGCCGTCAGTTCCATCCGGTTATTCGTGGTATTGAGTTCGCCGCCAAAAATTTCCTTCTCATGCCCGTCGGCCACCAGCAAGGCGCCCCAGCCGCCGGTGCCCGGATTGCCCTTGCAGGCGCCATCGGCAAAAATATCTACTTTACTCATTCGCGCTTTCTGTTCGTTGCCGGCACGGCTTGTGAGGCCGTCGCCGATTTTTTGTTCCATGCGGGACCGATCATGGTCATTCCCTTGACCCGCTTGATGGCGTGCACCATGTACACCGCACCAAGGACAGGCCACCAGCGCTGCCCGGCCTGCTCCATGAAGGCGAAGCGGTTGATCCAGTGGGCCGTGCGGCATGGCGGCGCGTAGCAACCGAAATGGCTGCGGCTAACGCCAAGATTCAACAATTTTAACCAGTCTTTCATGCGCGGCATAGAGATGAATTCACCGGCCACGGGCAGGTAGTGCGATCCGGTGAGCCGGCCCAGGCCCTGGCGCGCGCCCCACAGGCTGGCCGGATTGAAGCCGCAAATGATGACCTGGCCCTCGGGAATGAGCACCCGTTCGACCTCGCGCAGCACCTGGTGCGGCTCGGCGGCGAACTCGAGCACGTGGGGCAGCACCACCAGGTCCAGGCTTTGCGACGCGAACGGCAGCTCGGCAAAATCGAGCGCGACGGCGATCTGCTTGCCGCCCGGCGCCAGCAGCAATTGTTCGCTGCTGGAACTGCGCGTGGCCGCCTGCCATTTATTGGGCATCCGGTTGGCTGCCAGCGCATCGATCTGCGGCAGCCCGATCTGCACGGCGTTGTAGCCGAAGATATCGGCCGTCAACTCGTCCAGGCAAGCCTGTTCCCAGGCCCGCACGTAGGCCCCGGCCGGCGTTTGCAGCCAGCCGTCAAGGGCTATAATGGACTTCTCGGATGCCGCGCTATCCATGCCTACCTTTTTGTCGAAATATCCACCATGCCGAATTTGCCGCACCGCGCGTTGAGCGTCCTCGCCATTCCCGCATTCCAGAATAATTATTTGTGGCTGGTGCACGACGGCGTCCATGCGGTCGCCATCGACCCCGGCGCCGCCGAACCCATCTTTGCCGCGCTGGCCGACCATCATCTCACGCTCACGGCCATTTTACTCACCCACCACCATGCTGACCACATCGGTGGCGTGCCGGCCCTGCTGGCGGCCTGCGACGTGCCGGTGTTCGGGCCGCGCCACGATGGCATCGCGGCCGTCACGGCGCCGCTGGCCGAGGGTGACCGGCTCGCCGTGCCCGGCCTCGACCTGACGCTGCGCGTGCTCGACGTTCCCGGCCACACGCTCGGGCACATCGCCTACGTGCGCGAGACGCCCGGCGCACACTGGCTGTTTTGCGGCGACACGCTGTTTGCCGGCGGCTGCGGCCGCCTGTTCGAGGGCACGCCGGCCCAGCTGAGCGCCTCGCTGGCCAAGCTGGCGGCCTTGCCCGACGATACGCTGGTCTATTGCGCCCACGAATATACCTTGGCCAACCTGCGCTTCGCCCACACGGTCGAGCCAGGCAATGCGGCCATCGGCCAGCGCATCGCGGCCGAAAGCGCCAAGCGCGAGCGCGGCCTGCCGACCATCCCGTCCACCATCGGGCTGGAAAAGGCGACCAATCCCTTTCTGCGCTACCGCCAGGCCGAGATCGCCGCCGGACTGGTCGGCCTGGGCCGGCTGGCGCCCGGCGCAGCGCCGCTGGCCACCTTCGCCGCGCTGCGGGAATGGAAAAATTCGTTTTAAGTTATTGTACTTGGTGAAATATTTTTATTTCATTGCAGCCACGCACCCCATATCGTGATCATAATGACGGTGTAGAAATTACTCCAGGCCAACGGCCTGCTTCCGGGCTCAGTCATTGCACACGATGCTGGGCCCTCACCCCAGATGGGAACTGCCTCTATTTGCCCGACCGGTACCTTGTCCAAGCCAGTTGCGCCGGTGAATGACCAGCCGGATGCCGGCACGCGCGCATTTTTGTTGCGCTGCGCCGCGCTCGGAGCCGCCCTGGCGCTGCCGTCGGCTGCCGTGCTGGCCCAGGCCGGCAGCACCGAGGTGGTGCGCGTGCATAGCCTGGCCGGCGAGCCGATCGGCGTGCTGTTTCCCGACCTGGGCGAGCCGTTCCGCAAGATTTTCATCGAAATCATCGGCGGCATCGAGGAGCATGCGCGCCAGCGCGTGCGCGCCTATCCGATTTCCGCCAACCAGAACTTGCAGGAACTGTCGGTTGTGCTCAAGCGCAACGGCACCCGGGTAGTAGTCGCGCTCGGCCGCCAGGGTCTGAAAGCGGCCGCCGCCTTCGATGCGCCTATGGGCGTGGTGATCGGCGGCGTGTCGTCGGTACCCGATGGCGACAAGCAGTTCGGCATCTGCCTCACCCCCGACCCGGCCCTGCTGTTTGCCCAGCTCAAGACGCTGCTGCCGGCGGTGCGGCGGGTGATCGTCGTCTACAACCCGCAAAACAGCGAATGGCTGGTCAAGCTGGCGCGCGACGCTGCCCGCGCGCACGGCCTGGAGCTGATCGCCCACGAAGCGCGCGACCTGGCCGGCGCCGCCCGCTTGTACGAAACGGCCTTCGCCAGCGCCGACGGCAAGCGCGACGCCCTGTGGCTGCCGAACGACCCGACCACGGTCGATGAAATGACCATCATGCCGATCGTGCTGCGCGAGTCCTGGGATCACACGGTGCCGGTATTCTCCAGCAGTTTCCTGCATGTTAACAAGGGCGTGCTGTTTTCGCTGTACCCGAACAATCCCGAACTGGGCCACACGCTGGCCAACCTGGCCAGCGACCTGGTCGCCGGCACTGCCCCGGCGCGCGGGGTCACGCCTTTACGCGATGTGCATGCCGCGCTCAACACGCGCACCGCCAGCCATTTCGGCATCGTCATCGATGCGCATATGCAGCGTGCATTTCACTATGTCTATCCGCCTGCCTGAGCATGGAAATTCTGCCGCACAGGATCAAATTTCCTTTCTTTAAAGCTACTTTCCTGTCGTATACTGCGGATTGCTATTCGCCGGGTAGCGCAACCGGACCAACACAGCCCTTCGCAGTTCGCAATGACAACACTTTTCCCTTCCCTCGTCCCGGCGCTGCGCTGCGCCCTGGTTTCGTTGCTGATCCTGCTGCTGGGCGCGGCGCCGCGCGCGATCGCCGCCAACGAGTCCGGCGCCAACGCGTCCGGCCTGTTCGAGCGGCTCGACCTGGCCTCGGCCAGCGCGGCCGCCTACGACATGCGCCCGATCACCGCGGCCCAGCTCGAGGACCAGCTGCGCCGGCCCGACCTGCAAGCCTCGGCCGGCAAGGGCAGTATCGCGGTGCTGTACCCGAACGTCTCGGAACCGGTGCGCAGCGCCTTCATCAGCATGATCCAGGGGATCGAGGAACGCACCCGGGTGCGCGTGCACAGCTACGCGGTCGAAGCGCGCACCGATCCGGCCGAATTGAACATGCAGCTCAAGCGCAGCGGGACCCGCGTCGTCATCGCGCTCGGGCGCCAGGGCCTGAGCGTGGCGGCCGGGCTCGACCGCGACATCCTGGTGCTGGTGGGCGGCGCGCTGCTGCTGTCGGACGCCGAAATCGTCAACGTCAACGGGATCAGCCTCACGCCCGATCCGGCGCTGCTGTTTGCCCGCCTGCGCACGCTGCTGCCCGACGTGCGGCGCGTGCTGGTGGTGTACGACCCGCGCAAAACCGAATGGCTGCTGCGCCTGGCGCGCGAGGCGGCGCGCGCCCAGGGCCTGGAACTGGTGGCCCACGAGGCGCACGACCTGGCCCAGGCCGCGCACCTGTATTCGACCCTGATCCGCGCCGCCGACAACCGCCGCGATGCGCTCTGGCTGCCGCACGACAGCACCACGGTCGAGGAAGGCACGCTGCTGCCGCTGATCCTGCAGGAGTCCTGGAACTACAATGTGCCTATTTTCTCGAGCAATATCCTGCATGCCCGCAAAGGCGCGCTGTTTGCCATGAGCCCCAACAATGTCGAATTGGGCAAGTCGCTGGCCGGCGCCGCGCTCGGCCTGATGGCCGGCGAGACGCGCAAGAAAGGCGTGCAGCCGCTGCGCGAGCTGCATACCGCGCTGAACCTGCGCACCGCCAATCACATGGGCCTGAACATCGGCAACCAGCAGCAACGCACGTTCGACTTCATTTTTTCGGAGCCCTGATTTGATGTTTCGCGATTTCCTCCGCCGCACCGGTTTCCGCCGCCAGCTCACCGTCATCGTTTCGGCGGCGATCATAGGCCTGGCGCTGTTTTCGTCGCTGATCAACTCGTGGGAGGCCAGCACCCGCATGCGCGAGTACTTTGTCGAACAGGGCCAGCGCATCGCCGAAAACCTGGCGCGCCAGAGCACCCTGGCGCTGCTGTACCACTCGGCCGAAAACGCCCATGAGGTGGTCAACACCACCCTCACCTTCCCCGACGTGTCGAACGTCCAGATCACCGACACCAGGCAGCAGGTGCTGCTCTCGCGCCACCAGCCGGGTGCCGCCGCGGTCGACGCGCCGGCCGTCACGACGGCGCTGGCGCACGCCATGCTGGCCGGCGAAACCAGCCATGCGTGGCGCTTCATCGCGCCGGTATTCGGCGGCACCGGCGACGCCTCGCCGTTCGACCTGCAGGAAGCCAAGCCGCAGCTGCTCGGCTACGTGCACGTGTGGGTCGCCAAGGACACGCTGAAACGGCTGACCATGTCGCTCCTGATCGGCAACCTGGTCATCACGCTGTCGTTTGCGGTGATCCTGCTGGTGGTGGTGCGCCTGCTCACGCGCCACATGATCAATCCGCTCAACGCGCTGTCGAACCTGATGCGGCGCGCCGAAGCGGGCGACTCCGGCATGCGCGCCGCGCCGGACGGCCCGCGCGACATCATCGACATGGCGCTCGCCTTCAACAAGATGATGAACGTGCTCGAACAGCGCGAGGCCGAACTGAAGGACTCGCGCGACGCCGCCGTCAGCATGGCGCTGATGAAGGCGCAGTTTGCCGCCACCGTCAGTCACGAGGTGCGCACCCCGCTCAACGGCGTGGTCGGCATGCTCGACATGCTCAAGGAAATGAACCTGAACAAGCGCCAGGCCGAATGCGTGGACGTGGCCTGGAATTCGTCGCGCACGCTGATTGAGCTGATCAACAACATCCTCGACTTCTCCAAGATGGAAGCGGGCAAGCTGAGCCTCGAAGAAGTCGACTTCGACCTGCGCAAGCTGCTCGAGGAAGTCATCGAACTGGTCGCCAAACAGGCGCAGCAGCGCGACGTCGAACTGGGCTACCTGCTTGCCATCGACGTGCCCGAGCGCGTCAACGGCGACTCGCTACGCCTGCGCCAGGTGCTGATCAACCTGCTCGGCAACGCCGTCAAGTTCACCGAACACGGCGAAGTGGCGGTGCGCATCACGCGCGCCGCGGGCGAGCGGTTCGGCCTGTGCTTCGAAGTGCGCGACAGCGGCATCGGCATGAGCGCGCAGCAGCAAACCCATTTGTTCGAGTCCTTCGCCCAGGCCGACCCGTCGACCACCCGCAAGTACGGCGGCACCGGGCTCGGGCTGGCGATCTGCCGCCAGCTGGTCGGCCTGATGGGCGGCGAAATCAACGTCGCCAGCACGCTCGGCGAAGGCACCGCCTTCACCTTCAGCATCGACTGCAAGCCGGCCCAGAATCCGTTGGCCGCGCCCGGCCACGCCGACCTGGTCGGGCTGCGCCTGATCGCCGTCGACGAGAGCGGCATTGTGCGCAGCTTCCTCGAGCAGTCGCTGGCGCGCCACGGCATCGATTGCCACACCACGCGCTGGGGCGGCGAAGCGCTGCTGCAGCTCAAGGTGGGCAGCGACAGCGGCAACCCGTATCGCATCGTGATCATGGACATCGGCGCGCTCGACGACGAAGGGCGCGACCTGGCGCGCCAGATCGAGCTGCAGGCACCCGGCACCCACGTGCTGATCCTCGACCGCTTCGGCTCGCCGACCGGCGGCACGCTGGTCGACGGCTACGCTGCGCTCGGCAAGCCGCTGCGCGAGGAGCGGCTGCTGCAGTCGCTCAAGGACCTGCTCGACGGACGCCACGCGCCCGAACCGCGGCAGGCGCTGGCGCTGGCCGCGCCCAACCGCAAGCAATTCCGGATCCTGGTGGCCGAAGACAACCGCACCAACCAGATGGTGGCAGCCGGCATGCTGGCCATGAACGGCTGCTCATGCGAGTTCGCCGCCAACGGCCGCGAAGCGCTGGACGCGGTGCGGCGCGGCCAGTTCGACCTGATCCTGATGGATTGCAGCATGCCCGAAATGGACGGCTACGAAGCGACCGCGCATATCCGCGACTTTGAAAAAACCACCGGCCGGCGCACCCCGCTGGTGGCGATGACGGCCAATACCCAGCGCGGCGACGCCGAAAAATGCCTGGCCGCCGGCATGGACGACTACCTGGCCAAGCCGATCACGCTGGTAGAACTGCGCCACAAGCTGGAGAAATGGCTGCCGCGCGGCGACGAACGGCGCGCCGCCGAGCCGGAAAACAGCACGGCCAATGGCGATGCGCCGATCGACCAGGCGCTGTTCGCCAAGCTGCGCGAGATCATGGGGCCATCGCTGCCGCAGGCGCTCGGGCCCTTCCTCGAAGATACGCCGAAGTACCTGCTGGATCTGGAAACGGCGGTGCAGGCGCGCGACACCGAGACCGCGCGCGCCAAGGCGCACGCGATCAAGGGCTCGTCGGGCAACCTGGGCGCCACCGTCCTGGCCCAGCTGGCCAAGGAAGCCGAGGACCTGGCGATCGACGGCCACGCCGACCTGATCGTGCCGCTGCTGCCGCGCCTGCGCATCGCCTACAACGCGGTCGCCAACGCGCTGGCCAACGAAGTGAGCGGCGAGGACAGCGCCAACCCGGCCGACACCGACGACGTGCCGCAGGTGCTGATCGTCGACGACGACCGCAGCACCCGCAGCACGCTGCGCTTCACCTTGCAGCGCGACGGCTTCCGGGTCGAGGAAGCGGCCGACGGCGCGCAGGCGCTGATGATGCTTAAGCGCTTCCAGCCCGACGTGATCCTGATGGACGCCGTGATGCCGGTCATGGACGGCTTCACGGCCTGCGCGCGGATGCAGGAACTGCCGGGCGGCAGCGCCATTCCGGTGCTGATGATCACCGCGCTGGAAGACAATTCATCGGTCGAGCGCGCGTTCGCGGCCGGCGCCAGCGACTATATTCCGAAGCCGATCCACTATGCTGTGCTGTCGCAGCGCGTGCGCCGCATCATCGAGGCCAACCGCGCCGAAAAACGGATCCGCCACCTGGCCTACAACGACCTGCTGACCGGGCTGCCGAACCGCACCCTGTTCTTCGACCTGCTCGGGCAGGCGGTCGAGCAGGCGCGCGGCGACGAGAAGCAGCTGGCCGTGCTGTTCATGGACCTGGACCGCTTCAAGTACGTCAACGACAACCTCGGCCACGATGTCGGCGACCGCCTGCTGGTGGCGGTGGCGCAGCGCGTACGGCGCACCGTGCGCTCGGTCGACGTGCTGGCGCGCCTGGGCGGCGACGAATTCACGATCGTGCTCAGCGACGTCGACGGCCCGGCGCCGGCCGCCGCCGCCGCGCAGAATATCTGCCGCGTGCTGGCGGCGCCGTTCAACATCGACGGCCACGACATCTTCGTCACCGCCAGCGTCGGCATCGCCATGTATCCGCACGACGGCCTCGACGTGCCAACCCTGGTCAAGCACGCCGACAGCGCGATGTACCGCGCCAAGAAGACCAACACCGGCTTCCAGTTCTACGAAGCGTCGATGGAGCACAGCATCTCGGAGCACGTGCGTCTGGAAAGCGATTTGCGGCGTGCTCTGGAAAACAACGAGCTCGAAGTGTTCTACCAGCCGCAGGCGCGCTTGAGCGACCAGCAGATCATCGGCATGGAAGCGCTGGTGCGCTGGAAGCACGCCACGCGCGGCATGGTCGGCCCGAACGACTTCATCCCGCTGGCGGAGGAGACTGGCCTGATCAATCCGCTGGGCGAATTCGTGCTGCGCACTGCCTGCGCCCAGCTGCGGCTGTGGCTCGACCAGGGCATGACGCCGCTGCGGGTGGCGGTCAACCTGTCGGTGCGCCAGCTGCTGCAGAAGAATTTTGCCGACCTGGTCGAAGCGGTCTTGATCGATACCGGGCTGCCGCCGGCGCTGCTGGAACTGGAGATCACCGAAAGCACGCTGATGGAGCATGCGCAGGACACACTGCAGGCGCTGCACAAATTGCGCTCGCTGGGCGTGCGCCTGTCGATCGACGATTTCGGGACAGGCTATTCATCGCTGTCTTACCTGAAGCGCTTCCCGGTCGACATCATCAAGATCGACCGTTCATTCGTGCGCGACGTGGCGCAGGATGCGGACGACGCGGCCATCGTGGCCGGCATCATCGCGCTGGCGCACAGCTTGCGGCTGGAGGTGGTGGCGGAAGGGGTGGAAACGGAAGCGCAGCTGAACTACCTGAAGGCGCAGAAATGCGACCTGCTGCAGGGCTTCTATCTGAGCCCGGCGGTACCGGCCAAGCAGTTCGCGGAACTGGTGCTGGCGCGCGAAGCGAAGCTGCTGGGCGCGTAGCCGAAGCCGCAGCGCCGGCAAATCACCACCCTAAAACAACATCGTCCCTGCGCAGGCGGGGACCCATAGCACGTCAGACCATATGTGCTACGGGTCCCCGCCTCGCAGGGACGATGTGCTTGGCCTTCGACTGCGGCTTAGATTTCTTCGTACAGCGGCAAGGTCAGGAACTCGGCAAAATCATCCGAGGTCGACATCTCTTCAAAAATCGTCGCAGCACGCACGTAGGTCGGGCTGTCGCCGTTCGGCGCGACTTCCTTGACCTTGGCCAGCTCCTGCGGAATCATCGCGCGCACCATGTCGGCGGTGACCTTGCGGCCGTCTTCCAGCACGCCCTTGGTCGAACGGATCCACTGCCATACCTGCGAACGGCTGATCTCGGCGGTGGCCGCGTCTTCCATCAGGTTATGGATAGGCACGCAGCCGTTACCGGCCAGCCAGCTGCCCAGGTAATGGATGCCGACGTTGATGTTGTAGCGCAGGCCCGCTTCGGTGATCGGCGCTTCCGGCTTGAAGTCGAGCAGTTCGGCCGCGGTCACGTTGATGTCCGGACGCTGCTTGTTGATCTGGTTCGGCCTGTCGCCCAGGACCTTGGTGAATTCGCCCATCGCCAATGCCACCAGGCCCGGGTGCGCGACCCAGCCGCCGTCGTAGCCGTCGGTCGCATCGCGCGCCTTGTCGCTGCGCACGCCGCCCATGGCGATCTCGTTTTTCTCGGGATCGTTCTTGATCGGGATCAGCGCAGCCATGCCGCCGATGGCCGGCGCGCCGCGCTTGTGGCAGGTCTTCAGCAGCAGCAAGGCGTAGGCGCGCATGAACGGCGACGTCATCGTCACTTTCGGGCGGTCGGCCAGGCAGAAGTCCTTGTCGAGCTTGAATTTTTTGATGCACGAAAAGATGTAATCCCAGCGCCCGGCATTCAGGCCCGAGCTGTGTTCGCGCAATTCGTACAGGATTTCATCCATCTCGAACGCGGCCAGGATGGTTTCGATCAGCACGGTCGCCTTGATGGTCCCTTGCGGCAGGCCCAGTTCCTGTTGCGTCATCACGAAGATGTCGTTCCACAGGCGCGCTTCGAGGTGCGATTCCATCTTCGGCAGGTAGAAATAAGGACCGGCGCCGCGCGCCAGTTGCTCCTTGGCGTTGTGCACCATGAACAGCGCGAAGTCGAAGATGCCGCCCGAGATGCGCTGGCCGTCGACCAGCACGTGTTTTTCATCGAGGTGCCAGCCGCGCGGACGCACGACCAGGGTCGCGATCTTGTCATTGAGCTTGTAGACCTTGCCGTTCTGTTCCATCGAGATGGTGCGGCGCACGGCGTCCATCATGTTGATCTGGCCGGTGATCTGGTTGTCCCAGTTCGGCGTGTTCGAATCTTCGAAGTCGGTCATGTAGCTGTCGGCGCCCGAATTGAAGGCGTTGATGACCATCTTGCGCTCGACCGGGCCGGTGATTTCGACGCGGCGGCATTCCAGCGCGGCCGGGATCGGGGCGATTTTCCAGTCGCCGGCGCGGATGTGCGCGGTCTCGGCCAGGAAGTCCGGACGCTCGCCGGCGTCGAGGCGCTTGGCGCGCTCGACGCGCAGGGCCAGCAGCTCCTGGCGGCGCGGTTCGAACGCGCGCGTCAGCTTGGCCACCAGCGCGAGCGCTTCGGCGGTCAGAATCTGTTCGTAGCCTGGCTTGATATCGGCCTTGATATCCATACCGGCTGGGGTGGCGAGGGTCATAGAGTGCTCCTGTATAAGTAAAAGTAATGGAAAAGCGTTTCGATCAGCGCCACTAATGCATGGCCATATCATATGCCATCCAGTATATTCACTATGAGGTAGCTAAACGAGACAATTAATACATTCATCTGTGCGTTTTTATCACAGATGACATGAGGCCCCATGGGACAGTTCAGACAAATTTCAACCTTCGTCGAGGTCGTGGCGCGCGGCAGCCTGTCGGCGGCGGCGCGCGCCGAGGGCATCGCGCCGGCCATGATCGGACGCCGCCTGGACGCGCTCGAAGCGCGCCTGGGCGTCAAGTTGCTGCAGCGGACCACGCGCAAGCTGGTGCTGACCAACGAGGGCGCCACCTTCCTCGAGGATTGCCAGCGCATCCTGTCGGAACTGGAAGACGCGGAGTCGGCGGTGGCCGAGCGCAGCGCCAAGGCCAGCGGGCATTTGCTGGTGTCGGCGCCGGCCGGCTTCGGGCGCCAGCACGTGGCGCCGCTGCTGCCCTCCTTCCTGGCCGAACACCGCGAGGTGACGATGAATTTGAACCTGAACGACCGCGTGGTCGACGTGGTGGGCGAAGGCGTGGACGTGGCGATCCGCATCGCCACGCTGTCCGATTCGTCGCTGGTGGGGGTCAAGCTGGCCGACAACCAGCGCGTGCTGGTGGCCTCGCCGGCTTACCTGAAGCGACACGGCACGCCGCGGTCGCTGGCCGACCTGGCGCGCCACAACTGCCTGGCGATCAGCAGCGAAGGCAGCCAGCGCGGCTGGACTTTCCGTGAACACGGCAAGGCGGTGACCTTGAAAGTGGCCGGCAATATGGTCTGCAACGATGGCGCCGTGCTGCACGACTGGGCGCTGGCCGGCAAGGGCCTGGCGTGGCGCTCGATGTGGGAAGTCAATGCCGAGATCGACGACGGGCGCCTGGCGACGGTGCTGGACCAGTTCGCCGCGCCCGGCAATGATATCTATGCGGTGTTTGCGCAGCGCCGCCATTTGCCGCTGCGGATACGGGCGTTTGTGGACTTCCTGCGGCACACGTACGCGCAGCCGGGCTACTGGCGCAAGGCCGAATAGCCGTCGCCCTCGCGAAAGCGGGGCCCCATACTGAGCACGCTCAGCATGGATCCCCGCTTTCGCGAGGACGACGTAGCTTCGAGCTGTTGGGGAATTGGGAATTGCAGAATCTGATGTGTAATTCAAAACCATCAGGCGAAAAAAAATCCCCGGAAACCGAGGATTTTCTAGTCGTTGACTCAGCGATATTAGATAGGCTGAATGTTCGAAGCTTGCTTGCCTTTAGGGCCAGCGGTTACTTCGAAAGAGACGCGCTGGTTCTCTTGCAAAGATTTGAAGCCTGCCGACTGGATAGCCGAGAAGTGAGCGAACAGATCTTCGCCGCCTTCGTCAGGGGTGATAAAGCCGAAGCCCTTCGAATCATTGAACCATTTTACGATGCCAGTTGCCATTACAATTTCCTATTTCAGTTAGTTGGACTTGCGTCCGTTTTAGATCGTTTGAAGAAGCAAGAAAGAAATGACAGACTGACTGCACTACTACCTCGAATCCAACGATCCCGCATTATACCCAATAAATCAAAAAAAACACGTCCTCTGCAAAATAAACCTGCTCGACGCCAAGATTGTTGAAAACTTCAACGCGGGCGGCGCCCCGTTTGCAGCGGCAGTACGATGAATATAGGGCATCGAAGCTGCGGAAGTTTGCGCTAGATCAAACGATCAGCAACACAGGTTTTGCATTAACGCACAGGCGAACAGCCGCCGGCGCGCTATTGATTGCCCGCCTCGTCGGCATAGTGTTCCGCTTTCGGATCGAGCGCGCTCCACGCGAGGTACACGTCGAGCGCGGCCAGCCAGCGCATCCAGTCGCCGGCGGCGATCGTCTCGAAGGCCATCAGCACGCGCAGGCGCTGCTCCAGGTTGCGCGCCTGCTGCCCGAACACGCGCAGGCCGAAGGTTGCGGCCGAGCCGGCGATCGTATGCAGGATCTGGTGCAGTTCCCTGATCGTGTCCGGATCAGGCGCGCTTGGGTCGAACGCCACGCGCTGCTGGCGCAGGCGTTCCAGGGTGGCGGGCACGCTGGCGGCAAACTTGTCGTTCAGGGCATTCAGGCGCGCGAAAAAATCCTGATCGATCAGTTTGGCCATGAATACCGCATTTACTTGGTGCCGAAGATGCGGTCGCCCGCGTCGCCCAGGCCAGGCACGATGTAGGCGTGGTCGTTCAGGTGCGAATCGAGCGAAGCCACATACAGCTTGACGCCCGGATGCGCGTCCTGGAACACGGTCACGCCTTCGGGCGCGGCCACCAGCGCCAGGAAGATGATCTGCTCGTCGCTGACGCCGCGCTTTTTCAGCACGTCGACCGCGTGCACCGCCGAATTGCCGGTCGCGACCATCGGATCGCACAGGATGAAGATGCGGTCGGCGGTGTCGGGCAGGCGCACCAGGTATTCGACCGGACGGTGGGTTTCCGGATCGCGGAACACGCCGACGTGGCCGACGCGGGCCGACGGCACCAGTTCGAGCAAGCCGTCGCTCATGCCGATCCCGGCGCGCAGGATGGGCACGATCGCCAGTTTCTTGCCGGCGATGACGGGCGCTTCGATCGTCATCAACGGCGTTTCGATGGTGCGCGTGGTCAGCGGCAGGTCGCGCGTGATCTCGTAACCCATCAGCAGCGTGATTTCCTTGAGCAGTTCGCGGAAGGTGCGGGTCGAGGTGTCGCGCTCGCGCATGTGGCTCAGTTTGTGCTGGATCAGCGGATGGTCCAGGATGAACAGGTTGGGAAAACGTGGATCTTGTTTCATGGTGGTGTCGGTTTTCGTTGTTGTGGCTTATCCGCCATTATCCCAGCCGCAGCCGGGTTTGTCCGCAATTTGCCGAAATACTTACTATATCGGCAGCGCGCGCTCCAGGATGGCCGTGCAATCGACGCCCGCCGGCAGCCGGCCGAAGGCGCCGCCCACGTCCTGCGCGATGCGCGACGCGACGAAGGCATCGCTGACGAAGGCCGGCGCATGGCGCAGCAGCAGCGCGCCCTGCACCGCCAGCACGATCCGCTCGGCCAGCCGGCGCGCGCCGTATTCGTCGCCCTGCGGCCCGTCCAGTTCGGCCAGCAAGCGCGCGCAATAGGCGTTGAACGCGGCATTGGCGCTGCCGGCCAGCGCCAGTTCGTCGGCCAGCGCGGCGCGCGCGGCCGGCGTCTTGCCGAACGCGCGCAGCAGGTCCAGGCACATCACATTGCCCGAGCCTTCCCAGATCGAGTTGACCGGAAATTCGCGGTACAGGCGCGCCAGCGGGCCGTCTTCGACGTAGCCGTTGCCGCCCATGACCTCCATCGCTTCGGCCCCGAACGCGGGACCGCGCTTGCACAGCCAGTATTTGCCGGCCGGCGTCAGGATCCGCCCCAGCAGCGCCTGGGCCGGATCGCCGGCCTGGTCGAAGCAGCGCGCCAGGCGCAGCGCGAAGGCGGTGGCCGCCTCCGATTCGAGTGCCAGGTCGGCCAGCACGTTTTGCATCAAGGGCTGATCGGCCAGGCGGCGTCCAAAGGCGGCGCGCCCGTGCGCGTGGTGCAGCGCGTGGGTCAGCGCGGCGCGCATGATGCCGGCCGTGCCGACCACGCAATCGAGGCGCGTGTGGCCGCCCATCTCCAGGATGGTCGCAATGCCGCGCCCGACCTTGCCGACCAGCCAGCCGACGGCGTCGCAAAATTCGACTTCGGACGAGGCGTTCGAGCGGTTGCCCAATTTGTCCTTCAGGCGCTGCACGCGGATGCCGTTGCGGCTGCCGTCGGGCAGATAGCGCGGCACGAAAAAGCACGACAGGCCGGCGCTGCCGGCGTCGTCGGTCTGTGCCAGAATCAGGTGCGCGTCCGACTGCGGCGCCGAGAAGAACCACTTGTGGCCGACCAGACTCCAGGCGCCCTCGCCTTCGTCGCCGAAGCGCGCGCCTCGCCCGGGGCCAGCGGATGGGCGCGCGTGGTATTGGCGCGCACGTCGGTGCCGCCCTGCTTCTCGGTCATGCCCATGCCGATCAGGGCGCCGTGCTTCTGCTCGATCGGCAGCGAACGCGGATCGTATTGGCGCGACAGGATCTTGGGCAGCCACTTGGCCGCGATCGGCCCGGCCTGGCGCAGCGCCGGCACGCAGGCATAGGTCATGGTCACCGGACACTGGGCGCCGTTTTCCACCTGCCCGAACAGCAGGTACTGGGCCGCGCGTGCGACCTGGGCGCCGCCCTGGCCGGAGTCCCACGGCGCCGCGTGCGCGCCGGCCTCGATCATCAGCGTCATCAGCGCATGCCACGACGGGTGGAACTCCACCTCGTCGACGCGCCGCCCGCTGCGGTCGAAATTATGCAGCTTCGGTGAATTGGCATTGGCCTGGCGGCCCAGGTCGAGCACCTCGGCCCGGCCCAGGCGCGCGCCCAGCGCGTGCAGGCTGTCGGCCGCGGCGGCGCCGCCCTCGCGCAGCAAGGCTTCCTGCAGCACGCGGTCGCAGCCGTACAGGTTGACGTTTTCGAACGGCGGCGCCTGGTTGAATACCTCGTGCGTGTCGTACTGGTTCATGAGCGGTCCCGGTTGCTGCCGCACACGCGGCCAAGCGGGCAGGCTAGCGCAAAGCCCGGCGCGAGGCAAGCGCGTTACGCATGCCGGATGCGCGCCACCTCCGCCGCAGGCAAGCCCAGCGATTCCAGAAACGCCCGATGCGCCTCGGGATTCTGGCGCTCGAACAGCGCATGCCAGCGCAACATCGCCGCGTCGTCCAAGCCACTGGCGCGCAGCAATACGGTCCAGCCTTCCTTGTCCATTGCCGCGACGGCGCCCGGGCCGCTGCCCAGCAAGCGCACCAGCACCTGCTGCTGTTCGCGCAACAGTGCCATCTCGTCGTTGATCTGGTCGAGCCGCTGCGCAATGAGCGCGTGCTTGTCGCCGTTCGCCAGCAGTCGCCCGATGGCGTCGAGCGACAGCCCGGTGGCGCGGTAGGCGCACAGCTGGCGCAGCCGTTCGAGATCTGCCGCAACATAGCGCCGGTAGCCGGCAGCGCTGCGCGAGGACGGCGCAAGCAGGCCGATCTGTTCGTAATACAGGACCGTACTGCGCGCAATACCGCACAGGCGCGCCAACTGGCCGATCGACATGTGCGCGCTCATGCCGGCAAGGGCGCCAGGTCGGGCGCGACGAAGCCGGCGCGCGCCGCGTCGCTGGCCAGCAGCGGCGCCGAATAGTGGCGCGCCAGCTGGCAGCGCGCGCTCGGCCCACAGCAGCCGCATCAGCGCTTCGGTCGTCGTCCAGTGGAATTTGTCGGCCGCGCCCAGGCTGGCCGCGTAGGCGCCGATGCTGGCGCAGCCCACCCGCACCGCGTCGTCCAACCCGTAGCGCTGCAGGCAGATCCAGGCCAGGCGCAGGTGGCCAAGGTGGTTGAACTGCGCCGGCGGCAGGCTGCAGTCGCGTACCTGGGTAAAGAATTCGTCATCGCTCATGCTCGCTCTCCATTCAAGTCAGGAGCTTAAACCCGCAAGCCGTAGACAGATCAAGCGGCGCCGTCCGGTCCCTGGCGCTGGAACGAATACCAGGCCGCGGCGGCGCCGGCTGCGGCGATCGCCGCGGCGCCGTAGAACATCTGTTCGGGTCCGATTTTCTCCCAGAAGAAGGTCATCAACAGCCCGCCGAAGGTGCCGCCGACGCCGTACGCGAGGCTCATGTACAGCGCCTGCCCGCTCGCCTGCAGCGGCCCGGCGAACCAGCGCTGCATGGTCAGCACCGACGCCGAATGGTGGGCCGCGAAAGTCGCCGCATGCATCAGCTGGGCCAGCACCAGCACCCACACCAGGCCCGGCCCGGCGCCGGTGATCACGAAGCGCAGCACCGTCAGCGCGAACGCGAACAGCATCACGCGGCGCGCCCCAAAGCGAATGAACACGCGCGCCTGGAAATAGAAGAACACGACTTCGGCCACCACGCCGAGCGCCCACATGGCGCCGATCACCGGCTTGCTGTAGCCGGAGCGCTCCAGGTACAGCGAATAGAAGGCGTACAGCGCCATGTGGGCGGCCACCATCAGCGCGGCCGACAGGAAGAAGGCCGCCACTTCGGGCTTGGCCAGCACATGCCACAGGCCCGGGGCATCGTGAGGCGCGACCGGATGCGGCACGTCGCGGATGCGCAGGCTCGCCGCCAGCACCGTCACCAGCAAGGCCACGCAGAACCACAGCAGCGCGCCGACGCCGAACCATTCGAGGAAGTAGCCGCCGGCCGTGACGGCGACGATGAAGCCGATCGAGCCCCACAGCCGCACCTTGCCGTAGTTGGACAGGTCGCCGCGCATCTCGGACAGCATCAGCGCCTCGGCCAGCGGGCTCTGGGCGCTGGTAAACAGGTTCACCAGCAGCATCACGACAAAGAACTGGACAAAGGTATGGGCAAAGAAGATGGCCGCGAAGGCCGCCAGCGCGGCGCACGCGGTCAGGCGCAGCACGCGCGCGCGCTGGCGCGTGTGGTCGGCCACCCAGCCCCACAGGTTGGGGCCGAACATGCGCATCACCGGGATCAGCGAAACCAGGATGCCGATCTGCGGCACGCTCATGCCGCGCGCGGCGAAAAACAGCGAAGCGAACGTGGCGAAGGTGCCGGCGTAGGCGTAATACGTGAACAGGAAGACAGCGAAGTTGCGGGGCTGTTGCGCCATCAAGCGATCTTCGGCGTGTCGACCTTGACGTCGCCGCACTGCGCACGGTGCATCAGCGCGTGGTCGATCAGCACCAGCGCCAGCATGGCCTCGGCGATCGGGGTGGCGCGGATCCCCACGCACGGGTCATGCCGCCCGAAGGTCTCGACCATCACCGGGTTGCCGGCCTTGTCGATCGAACGGCGCGGCGTGCGGATCGACGAGGTCGGCTTGATCGCGATCGACACCGTAATATCCTGCCCGGTCGAGATCCCGCCCAGCACGCCGCCGGCATTGTTGCCAACGAAGCCTTCCGGGGTCAGTTCGTCGCCGTGTTCGGAGCCGCGCTGCGCCACCGAACGGAAACCGGCGCCGATTTCGACGCCCTTGACGGCGTTAATGCCCATCATCGCGTAGGCGATGTCGGCATCGAGCTTGTCGTAGATCGGCTGGCCCAGCCCGACCGGCACATTGTGCGCCACCACGTCGATGCGCGCGCCGATCGAGTCGCCGTCGCGGCGCAGCTCGTCCATGGCGCCTTCCATGCGTGCGATCAGGGCCGCATCGGCGCTGGCGGCAAAAAACGGGTTGTCGCGCACGTGCTCCCACGATTCGAACGGCACGGCAATGTCGCCCAGCTGGCTCATGCAGCCCATGAAGGTGGTGCCGTACTGCTCGCGCAGCCATTTCTTGGCCACGGCCGCCGCGCCCACCACCGGCGCGGTCAGGCGCGCCGACGAGCGCCCGCCGCCGCGCGGATCGCGCACGCCGTATTTGTGCCAATAGGTATAGTCCGCGTGGCCGGGCCGGAAACTGTCGACGATGTTGCCGTAGTCCTTGCTGCGCTGGTCCTGGTTGCGGATCATCAGCATGATCGGCGTGCCGGTGGTCTTGCCCTCGTAGACGCCGGACAGGATCTCGACGATGTCGGCCTCCTGGCGCTGGGTCACATGGCGCGACGTGCCGGGCTTGCGCCGGTCCAGGTCGGGCTGGATGTCCGCTTCCGACAGAACCAGTCCCGGCGGGCAGCCGTCGATGATGCAGCCGATGGCCGGGCCGTGCGACTCGCCGAAGGTGGTAACGGAAAACAGCTTGCCAAAGGAATTGCCGGACATGATGAGTAAGTAAGTGGCGAAAAGGCCAATTCTACCAGTCCGCGCGCTTTTGCTGGCGGCCCGGCCCGGAATGGCGGCCCGGCGTCCTGGCGACTTTTGATGGCTTTCGTGTCGCAACCGCCCCACGCGGCGATTTGTGTAATTTGTTTTTCTTATGGTTAATTCGCGCAGGGTGGCGATTTCGTGGCATTCTACGGAAAACAGATACTGGAGAAGCGACACATGCCTCAATCGAGCACGCCCTTGGACAGCATCAAGGACGATCACGACGACCTGGTATTTCTCGACGAGCACCCGGCGCCGGCCAGCGGCGACGGCGTGCCGCGGGTCTGGCGCGTGATGATCATCGATGACGACGAGGATGTGCACTCGACCACCACCTTCGCGCTCGGCAACCTGGACATGCAGCACCGCCCGCTCGAATTCGTGCATGCCTATTCGGCCGGCCAGGCGCGCGAACTGCTCAAGAACGAAACCGACATCGCCGTCATCCTGCTCGACGTGGTGATGGAGCAGGACGACGCCGGCCTGCACCTGGTGCGCCATATCCGCGAGACGCTGAAACTGGCCGACGTGCGCATCATCCTGCGCACCGGGCAGCCCGGCTATGCGCCCGAGATCGACGCGATCCGCGATTTCGACATCAACGACTACAAGACCAAATCCGAACTGACGCGCATCAAGCTGTTTACCACTGTGACGGCGGCGATCCGCTCGTATGAACAGATCCGCGCCATCAGCACCAGCCGGCGCGGGCTCGACCAGATCGTGCGCGCCAGCACCGAGCTGATGTCGCTGCACGGCGTGCACAGCTTTTCGGCCGGCGTGCTGGCCCAGGTGGCCGAGATCATCACGATGCCGCCCAACGGCGTCATCTGCGTCAAGGAATGCCCGGACGGCGAAACCGACGCCCTGTTCGTGATGGCCAGCGCCGGCGCGGCGCGCCGCATCGCGGCCGCCCCCCTGGCGGCGCAGGCCGAGCCGGAGATCCACGCGGCCATGCAGCGCTGCCTGGCGCAGGCGCGCAACGTCTACGAGCCGGGCTTTGCCACGCTGTACTTCGCCGGCAAGGCTTGCCGCGATTTTGTCGCCTATATCTCCCTGATCCATCCGCTGTCGGACATCGACCAGCGCCTGCTTGAAGTGTTCTGCTCGAACGTCTCGGTCGGCCTCGACAACGTCGAACTGGTCAGCCACCTGCACAACGCCGCCTTCTACGACCAGCTCTCGAAGCTGCCCAACCGGACCCGCCTGGTCGAGATCCTCGACGCCGCGCTGGCCGGACCGGGGCGCGACGAAGCGACGCTGGCGCTGGTCGACCTCGACCACTTCGCCGAAACCAACGACGCCCTTGGCCACCAGTTCGGCGACACGCTGCTGGTGGCGGTGGCGGCGCGATTGCAAAACAGCCTGGGCCAGCAACTGACCGTGGCGCGCATCGGCGGCGATATTTTCAGCGTGCTGGGCGACGCCGGCAGCGTCAATCCGGTGCGCATCCTGGCGCTGTTCGAGGCGCCCTTCTCGATCGACGGCCAGGACGTGCAGCTGTCGGCCACGCTGGGCCTGGTGCGCCTGTCCGAACACGACGGCAGCGGCGCCGACGCGCTCAAGGATGCCGACATCGCGCTCAAGCGCGCCAAGACGTCGCAGCGCACCGGCCACTTCTATTTCTCGCGCAGCATGGGCATCGAAATCCGCGAGCGGGTGCGCCTGATGCATGCGCTGCGCACCGGTTTTGCCAAGGGCGAGCTGTTCGTCGTCTACCAGCCGCAGATCGACCTGCTCACGCGCCGTCCGGTCGGCGCCGAGGCGCTGCTGCGCTGGCAGACCGAGGACGGCACCTTCATCTCGCCCGACCGCTTCATACCGATCGCCGAGTATTCGGGCCTGATCATCGATATCGGCGAATGGGTGCTGCGCACCGCCTGCATGGAAGTGGTGCGCCTGCGCGAAGCGGGCCACCGCGACTTCACGATGTCGGTCAACGTCTCGCAGGTGCAGTTCCGCCACCCCTATTTCCTCGACATGCTGCGCGCTGCGCTGGAAGACTCGCAGGCCCCGCCCGAATTCATCGAACTGGAAATCACCGAATCGATGGCGATGGAAGAGCCCGACCTGCTGATCAAGATGCTGGCCCAGATCAAGCATACCGGCGTGGCGATCGCGATCGACGACTTCGGCACCGGCTTCTCGTCGCTGTCCTATTTGCAGCGGCTGCAGGTGGACCGGCTCAAGATCGACCGCGCGTTCGTCACCGAGATTACCGGTTCGGCGCGCGGCAGCAGCATCGCCGAGATGGTGATCCAGCTGGGCCGCAACCTGGGCCTGTCGGTGATTGCCGAAGGCGTCGAAGACGAGCGCCAGGCCCAGATCCTGCAGGCGCTCGGCTGTCCGCTGGCCCAGGGCTTCCTGTTCGCCCGTCCGATGGCCGTGCCCGCCCTGTATGACTGGCTCAGCAATGACCTGCTGAACCGCGCCGCCTGATTGCCATTCACATCATATTTGTTGCGCCCAAACAACGACAACCGGTAGCAAGCTTGTCGGTGCGCTGTGCCTTTTGGTTGTCACGTAGAATGAGTCTACGCCCGGCAAAGACGCGGGACAAGGTGAGATAAACGCATGAGAATTGTGACAGTCAAACAGCTCCTGGCCGGGGCGGCCTTGCTCGCCGCCGGGCTGCTTGCATGCCTGCCCGCGCGCGCGCTCGACCCGGGCAAGGCCTTCCACCACTACGTACGGAATATCTGGTCGCTCCAGCAAGGATTGCCGCAAATTAGCGTGCAGGCCATCGTCCAGGACCAGCAAGGCTATATCTGGGTCGCCACCCAGGCCGGCCTGGCGCGCTTCGACGGCGTGCGCTTTACCACCTACGCGCCGGAGACCGAACCGGCACTGCCAGGCATCTGGATCCGCTCGCTGATGGCCGACAGCGCCGGGCGCGTGTGGATCGGCACCTACAAGGGCCTGGCGGTATACGACAAAGGCGTGTTCCGCACCGTGCCCATCGCCGACAGCAAGCAGTACCCTGTGCTCGATATCAATGCCATGGTCGAGGACGAGGGCCGGATCGTGGTGGCCACCACCAGTGGCGTGTTCGACATCGTCGACGCCAAGCTGGTGCACCGCGAGGGCAGCCCCTCGCCCGCCACCTCGGTGATCAAGACCGCCGAAGGCGTGTGGATCGGCACCCTGGGCGGCGTGGTGCGCCAGCAGGGCAAGCAGGCTGAACTGCTGGCCCTGCCCGAGCACATGCACCAGGGCCTGGTCACCCGCCTGGCCGAGGCGCAAGGAAAAATCTGGGCCGGCACCAGCCTGGGCCTGATGGTGCGCAGCGGCGAGCAATGGGCGCCGGCGAGCGACAATCCGGTGCTGCAAGCGTCACCGATCACCATGCTGTACCAGGACAGCGACCGCAGCCTGTGGGTAGCCAGCAATGCCGGCATGGGCCGCCTGCGCGACGGCGTGCTGACCGAAGTGATTCCCGAAAAAAATCCGGCCGCCATCAAGGGCGTCATCGCCGCCTTCGAGGACCGCGAACGCAACCTGTGGTTCGGCAGCCAGTGGGTTGGCCTGGCGCGGCTGTGGAATGGCTCCACGCGCCGGCTGTCGGTCGCCGAAGGGCTGACCGAGCCGATCGTCTGGTCGGTTGCGCGCGCGCCGGACGGACGCACCTGGGTCGGCACCAATGACGGTTTGTCGGTGTATGCCGCCGGCCATTTCGAGCATGTGCTGCGCGGCGACCAGCTGCCCCATCCGCACGCCTACAACCTGCTGGCCGACGCCGACCGGATCTGGATCGGCACCCGGCGCGGCCTGGTGATCTGGCGCGACGGCAAGCTCGAAGCGCCGCCGGTCTTTGCGCCGATGGCGACCGCGCAGATCAACGGCATCGTGCGCGACCACGCCGGCCTGATGTGGTTCCCGACCAGCGAAGGCTTGTTCCGCCTCGACGGCCAGACGCTGACCCGCTACGCCAAGGCGGAAGGGCTGAACGACATCCGGGTGCGCCAGATCCGCGAACTGAAGGATGGCCGCATGCTGGTGGCCACCCAGGACGGCCTGTACCAGCTACGCGACGGCAAGATGATCCAGATGGGCCTGGACCAGGGCTTGCCGCCCAGCCTGGACGTGACGGCCGTGGCCGAATTGCGCGACGGCTCGCTGGTGCTGGGCACGCTCTCCGAAGACCTGTACATGTTCAACGGGCGCAACTGGAAAAAATTCGCGCGCGCCGAGGGCTTTCCGGCCAATACTCCGTTCTTCCTGACCGAGGACAACGCCGGCTACCTGTGGTCGGCCGGCATCCGCGGCATCACGCGCGTGCCGCTCGACCAGATGCGCATGGTGCAAAACGGCCTGGCCAAGGTCGCCGACGCCGAAATGATCCTCAACGAACGGGGCGACCGGCGCAGCGGCGAGCAGGGCTTTTGCTGCAATGGCGCCGGCAACTCCAAGGGATTCATGGATCCGGCCGGCGTGCTGTGGCTGCCAAGCCGCGACGGCGTGGTCACGCTCGATACGCTGGGCCTGGCCAAGAACATGATGGCGCCGACCGTGGTCATCGAACGGATGCGGGTGCGCGACAAATGGCAGGATGTTCGCCAGAGCAAGACCCTGAAGCTGCCCGAAGACGCGCGCGACCTGGCCTTCGAATTTACCGCGCTCAGCTTCCAGGATCCGGTCAGCGTGGTGCTGCGCTATCGGTTGCAGGGCTACGACAAGGACTGGCGCGAGCTGGAAGCGGGCGCGCCCCGTTCGGTCAACTACACCAATTTGCCGGCCGGCTCGTACAGCTTCGAGATCAAGGCCAGCAATAATGCCGACGTCTGGAACAAGGCGCCGGCGCGGCTCGATTTCGTCATCAGCCCGCATTTCTACGAGACCGCCTGGTTCGCCGGGCTGCTGCTGGCCCTGCTGGCGGGCACCATCTTCGCCGGCTTCCGGCTGCAGCGGCGCGCGCACGAGCGCCAGCGCGCCGACCTCGAGGACCAGGTCGCCGAGCGCACCCAGCAGCTGCACGTGGCCAACCTGGCGCTGGAACTGGCCAGCCAGACCGATCCGCTGACCGGCTTGCACAACCGGCGCTACCTGTCCAACCAGATACCGGCCGACCTGGCCTTCTACGAACGCGAAAACCGGCGCACCGGCGGCGCCGACAACACCTTGCTGTTCGCGCTGGTGGACATCGACTTCTTCAAGCGCATCAACGACACCTATGGCCACAAGGCCGGCGACCGGGTCCTGCAGCAAGTGTCCGAAGTGCTGCGGCGCCAGGTCCGGGTGGGCGACTACCTGGTGCGCTGGGGCGGCGAAGAATTCCTGCTGGTGTGCCGTCCGAGCACGCGCCAGTTCGTGCCGGTGCTGGGCGAGCGGATCCGGCGCGCGATGGCCGAGCACTCGTTCGACCTGGGCGACGGCGTGCACGTGTCGCTGACCTGCTCGATCGGCCTGGCCGAGAGCGGCTTGTACCTCAATACCATGCAGTCGGTGGGCTGGGAGCAGCTGGTCGAACTGGCCGATGCCGCCCTGTACTGGGTCAAGGAAAACGGCCGCAACGGCTGGAGCGCGCTGCGCCCCAATCCGAACGTCAATTTCGCCGAGCTGGTCGAGAAGCTGCACCTGGGCGCCCAGATCATGATCGACACGCAGCGCGTCAAGCTGATCAGTTCGAAAGATGAGCTGTCGCCGACCCACGCCGCCGCGCTGGCCGACGGCGATGACGCGCCGAGCATGTAATAAATACGCGGATTCGTCTCATAATTGCAAGTGAGCAACACGCAGGGTGTTTCGGTGGTGTAATATTCGTATTTTGTACCCACTCGCCTTTAATGAATGGCTGCCGCATGCCGGCGCCTAGACGGAGTCGTCCGCGTGTTACTTAATGATTTTACAAACATCCTGCTGCTGGTCGCCGTCGGTGCCGTCATTGCGTATGGCCTGTACCGGTACGTGCGCGCTGCCGCACGCGCGCGCGACGACGTAGCGCCGCCCCTCGTTGCGGCCGAACCGAGCGCCACGCCGAGCGCCCCCGAGGCGGCGCCCGCTGCGCTGGACGCCGAACCGAGCGGCGGACCGAACACGGAAACGCCCGCCATCGACGACCTGGCCGGCCCGGAAACCCAGCTGCTCGACCCGGCCGAAGCGTTCCGCGCCGAAGACGAGCGGATCGCCGCCGAAACCGCGGCCCGCCTCGAAGCAGAACGGATCGCAGCCGAAGCGGCGGCGCAGCGCGCCATCGAACACGCCGCCGAACAGGAAGCGGCGCGCGCCAAGGCCAAGCTGCTCGCCGCCAGCATCGATTCCAAGATCATGGTCGACTCCGAAGCGCTGCTGCTGGAAGAACAGCGCCTGGCCAGCGAGGAAACCGCGCGCCGCTACGCGCGCCTGCTGGCCGCGGAAGAAGCGGCGCGCATCGAAGCGCTGCGCGTGGCCGCCGCCGACGACGGCGCCATCCCGGCCGACGCAGCGGGCGTGACCGAGCCGGACGACGACTGGCTGGCGGCGCTGGAGCCGGCCGAAGAAGAGGAAGTTGAAACCGAACGCCAGCTGGCCGAACGTCTGGCCGCCGAAGCGACCGCGCGCATCAAGGCCAGGCGCGTCGCGTCCGAACTGGCCGACCGGCTCGAAGCGGAACGCTTGCTGGCCGTCGAAGCGGAACGGGTCGAGGCCGAGCGGCGCGAAGCGGAGCGCGTGCTGGCCGTCGAAGCGGACCGGGTCGAAGCCGAGCGCGCCGCCGCCATCGAAGCGGCGCGGATCGAGGCCGAACGTATCGCCGCCGCGCAGGCAGCCGCCGACGAGGCAGCAGCCCGGGCCGAAGCCGAACGCGACGCCGCGGCACAAGCCGCCCGCAGCGATGACCAGCGCGCCGCCGACCGCGCCGCGGCACTGGCCGAGGCAGAACGCTTTGCCGCACAGGAAGCCGAGCGCGCTGCGCTGGAAGAAACGGCACGCATCGAGGCTGAGCAGCTCGCCATCGAGGCGGCCGCGCGCGCCGAAGCAGAACGCATCGCGGCCGAGGAAGCACAGCGCATCGCTCTCGAACGCGCCGCGATCGAAGCGGCCGAGCGCGCCGAAGCCGAGCGCATCGCGGCCGAGGAAGCAGCCCGCATCGAAGCGGCGCGCCTGGTGGCCGAAGAGGCGGCGCGCATCGAAGCGTTGCGCATCGCCGCCGAAAAGGCGGCCCGTGTCGAAGCCGAGCGCATCGAAGCGCTGCGCATCGCCGCCGAGGAAGCAGCCCGTGTCGAAGCCGAGCGGGTCGCCGCCGAAGCAGCGGCAGCAGCTGAACTGGATCGCCTGATCGAAGAAGAAGCAGCCCGCCTCGAAGCCGAGCGCATGGCCGCGGAAGAAGCCCAGCGCATCGCCGCCAAACGCGCGGCCGAGGAAGCGGTGCGCGCCGAAGCGCGCCGCATCGCGGCCGAACGCGCGGCCAAGCAGGAAGCCGAACGCATCGCCGCCAAGGAAGCGGCGCGGGCCGAAGCGGCGCGCAATGCCGCGCACGAAGCGGCGCGGATCGAAGCCGAACAGCAGGCCGCGGCCGCGGCGGCGCGCGCCAAGGCCGAACGTGCGGCGGCCGCCGAAGCGGCGCATGCCGAAGCGGCGCGCCTGGTCGCGGCCGGAGCGGCGCGGGTCGAAGCGAAGCGCCTGGCGGCGCTGGAAGCGGCCAATCAGGAAGCGGAAAAGGCCGCTGCGCCGGCGCGCTCGACTGACACCAAGGCCGCCACCGACACGCTGGTGATGATCGCCGACGACTCGAAGGTCGTGCGCGTCAAGACCAACCGCATGCTGGTCAACAACCAGTTCCAGGTGCAGCAGGCCGAGGATGGCCTCGACGCGGTGCGCCAGATCGGCGAGCGCATGCCCGACATCGTCATCACCGACGTTGAGATGCCGGGCATGAACGGCTTCGAGCTGACCCAGCACCTGCGCCAGAGCCCATTGACCGCGCACATCCCGGTGATCATGATCAGCGCCGAGGAGAGTTATGGACCGAAGGCCAAGGAGGCAGGTGTCGATGTCCTGCTTGGCAAGCCGTATTCCGACGAAGTCATGCTGGGCCACATCCAGCGTTTCATGCGCGACGGGCGCAGCAGCGCATAAACTGCAACGCCAACCAAGAGAAACAATCAATCAACATCGTCCTTGCGGAGGCGGCGCCTTCGCAAGGACGATGTGTCGGCTAATCCACTGCGCGCGGCCCCGGCACATGCTGTCCATTCTGATGCAGCACCAGGCCGCTGACCGCGCCCTTCGCATCGCGCCGAAATGAAATCTGCGCATCCACCAGCTTGCTGAACACTTCATCGCGCGCCGACGGAAACACTTCGCTGCGCCCTTGCCCGGTCGCCTGGATGAACAGGCGCCCGCCCTCCTCCATGACCGCGATCCTGAATGCCGGCGCCAGCACATAGCTGCCCGCGTACTGACGCAGCTCGTCGACGGCAAGCTTGATCTCCTTCGGCGCCGGCGGCGGCTCGCCTATGATGCGCGGGGCCGGCATAGCGCGTCCGCCCTGGTGCAGCACCACCGCATTGACCTTGCCGTCCGCCCCGCGCTGAAATTGCAGGTGCGCCTCGACCACCCGGTACGCGAATTCATCGCTCTTGACCGGATAGACCGGTGCCGGCGACTGGCCGGTCGCCTGCGCCATCAGCGTGCCATCGAGTGCGCTGACAGTGAGCACGAAACCGGGCGCGAGCTGGTAGCGGCCAAGATACTGGGCCAACACTTCGCCGGCAAGCGGCGCCTGGTCCGCCGCCCGCAGTTGCGGCAGCAAGGCATCGAGGCCAAGGTCATCGAGGCTGCTGGTGGCATTGGCCAGCACGACCACGCCGCGCTCGCCGTCGGCCGTGAATGCGATGAACGACGCATAGCCGCCGGTCATGCCGCTGTGCCAGACCACGGTGCGCCCACCAAGCTGGCGCAGGTGCCAGGCCAGGCCGATCTGTTCCGAGGCCGCGCCGGCCGCGCGCTGCGGCTGCTGCACCAGGCGCAGCCCTGGCAGCGCCGGCGCCGAATCCGGATGCATGAGGGCCTGCAGGTAGCGCAGCATGTCGGCCGCGCTCGAACGCAGCGCGCCCGCGCCGGCCAGGCTGGTGAAGTCCCAGTTTGCCGCCGGCACACCGCCCACCCCATGCCCTGGCGCCAGGCGCGCCAGCATCTCGCCCTTGAGCGTGACGCCGGTATGGGCCATGCCCAGCGGGCCGGTGATGCGTTCGCTGACCAGGGCCGCATAATCCTTGTGCGCCGCCGTGGCGAGCGCAGTGCCAAGCAGGCCGAAGCCCAGGTTCGAATATTCGTACTGCGACCCTGGCGTGCGCGCCAGCGTGTGGCCGGCCAGGAAGGTCTTCAGCTTGTCGGCGCTGTAATCAGCATACGGATTGTCGAGCTGCGCAGGCGTCATGTTGTCGGGCAGGCGCGGCAGGCCCGACGACTGGGTGGCCAGGTCCAGCAAAGTCAGCTCGCGCGCGCCCAGGCGGGGAATCCGGTAGTCGGGCAAGGACTGCGCGACCGGCGCGTCGAGCTTGAGCGTGCCGCGCGCCACGGCATCGGCCAGCAGCAGCGCGGTAAAGGTCTTGGTGACCGATCCGATTTCATAGACGGTGTCGGCATCCGGGCGGCCGCTGCG
>JANYGW010000170.1 GCA_025359245.1 Massilia sp. | reverse complement strand
GGCCAGGTTCGACGGCGAACCGTTCTGACCAGAGTTCAAAAGCAGCGCCTTCGCCGGCGCTGCTGTCGCTAAAATAGCTCGGGGTAGGACCATCGATTTACGTGAAAACCGGGCCATCAACTCGCGTGAGCACACTCACCGGATCGAAAATATCCGCCGCGTCGCGCAAGTGGCGCGGCTCATGGTCGATGCCGGGCTGATCGTCATCGTGTCGCTGATCAGTCCGTTTCGCGCCGAGCGCGCGCTGGCCCGTGCCTTGTTCACGCCGGGGGAATTCAGCGAAATTTATGTCGATGCGCCGATCGAAGTATGCATGCGGCGCGATCCCAAGGGCCTGTACAAGAAGGCCATGAGCGGGCAGATGCGCAATTTTACGGGGATCGACAGTCCTTATGAAGCGCCGGATGCGCCCGAGGTGCACTTGCGCACCCAGCACACGAGCGCCGACGCATGCAGGGCGCAGGTGTTCGCCGCACTGGACCATCTTGACGGCGGCAGGGCCTGAGCTGCAGCTCGCACCAATTCCCTGCTGCACTCCGGATTATTGTATCCTGTTGACCTTCCGCTTATTCCCTGAAAGTCCCGAATGGCCAATTACGTCTATACCATGAACAAAGTGGGCAAGATCGTCCCACCGAAACGCCAGATCCTGAAGGACATCTCGCTGTCCTTCTTCCCCGGCGCCAAGATTGGCGTGCTGGGGCTGAACGGCTCCGGCAAATCGACGCTGCTCAAGATCATGGCCGGCATCGACACCGACATCCAGGGCGAAGCGGTGCCGATGCCGGGCCTGAACATCGGCTACCTGCCGCAGGAACCGCAGCTCGACCCGGACATGACGGTGCGCCAGATCGTCGAATCGGGCCTGGGCGAAGTGTTCGAAGCGCAAGCCAAGCTCGAAGCCGTGTACGCCGCCTATGCCGATGAAGATGCGGACTTCGACGCGCTGGCCAACGAACAGGCGCGTCTGGAAGCGATCATCTCGACCTCCGACGGCGGCAACCTGAACCTGCAGCTGGAAATGGCCGCCGATGCGCTGCGCCTGCCGCCGTGGGACGCCAAGGTCGGCATCCTGTCGGGTGGCGAGAAGCGCCGCGTCGCGCTGTGCCGCTTGCTGCTGTCGAAACCCGACATGCTGCTGCTCGACGAACCAACCAACCACCTGGATGCCGAATCGGTCGACTGGCTCGAACAATTCCTGCTGCGCTTCCCGGGCACCGTGGTCGGCATCACCCACGATCGCTACTTCCTCGACAACGCCGCCGAATGGATTTTGGAGCTGGACCGCGGCCATGGCATCCCATGGAAGGGCAACTACAGCTCATGGCTCGAGCAAAAGGGCGCGCGCCTGAAGCAGGAAGAAGCGACCGAATCGTCGCGCCAGAAAACCATCGCCAAGGAACTCGAGTGGGTGCGCCAGAATCCGAAAGGCCGCCAGGCCAAGAGCAAGGCCCGCCTGGCGCGCTTTAACGAGATGTCCGAGCACGAATACCAGAAGCGCAACGAAACCTCGGAAATCTTCATTCCAGTGGCCGAGCGCCTCGGCAATGACGTGATCGAATTCAAGAACGTGTCGAAAGCCTTCGGCGACCGCCTGCTGATCGACAACCTGTCGTTCGTGGTGCCGCCAGGCGCGATCGTCGGCATCATCGGCCCTAACGGCGCCGGCAAGTCGACCTTGTTCAAGATGATCACCGGCAAAGAGCAACCCGACAGCGGTGAAGTCGTGCTGGGCCAGACCGCGCGCGTATCGATCGTCGACCAGAACCGCGACGACCTGGCCAACACCAAGACCGTGTTCGACGACGTCGCCGGCGGCGCCGACATGCTCACCGTGGGCCGTTTCGACATGCCGTCGCGCGCCTACCTGGGCCGCTTCAACTTCAAGGGTTCGGACCAGCAGAAGATCGTCGGCAACCTGTCCGGCGGCGAACGCGGCCGTTTGCACCTGGCCAAGACGCTGCTGCAAGGCGGCAACGTGCTGCTGCTCGATGAACCGTCCAACGACCTGGACGTGGAGACCTTGCGCGCGCTCGAAGATGCCTTGCTCGAGTTCGCCGGCAGCGTCATGGTGATTTCACACGATCGCTGGTTCCTGGACCGGATCGCGACCCACATCCTGGCCTTCGAAGGCAATTCGCAAGTGACCTTCTTCGATGGCAATTACCAGGAATACGAAGCCGACAAGAAGAAACGCCTGGGCGAAGAAGGCGCGAAACCGAAGCGCATCCGCTACAAGCCACTGACGGTGTAACACTGCCAGGCATGAAAAAAGGGTCCCGAGGGACCCTTTTTGCATGGGATGGCGACGCTTAGAAGCTGTAGCGGGCGGCAACCGTGATCGCATCGGCCTTGACGCCGAAGTCCTTCTTCTTGCCATAACGCTCGTATTCCATCGTCAACGCGACTTTCTCGTTGATGTTGTACTGGCCGCCCAGGGCGCCGTACAGTTCGGTCTTGCTGTCGCTGCGGGCCACGGCGGGGGTGGCCGATTCAACGTTGACCTTGCTGTAGCCAGCGCCCAGTTTGCCGTACACCGAGAACTGGTCGTTGAGCGGCATGGTCGCCTTGCCGGCCAGGTAGCTGCGGCTGCCGTCGGTGGTGGCGGTGCCGTTGATGCCTGGGGTGCCCGGCAGCACGAAGCTGTGGTCGGCCTTGCGGATGCTGGTGTAACCGGCTTCGATACCGAACATTGGGGTCAGTTCGACGCCGCCGAAGATTTTTGCCGAAGCCTTGTAGCCAGCCGGATCGGTCGAGGTCGCGCCGCCCAGGTCAAAATTGTGGTCTGCGCTGGCCACGCCCAGGCCGATGTACGGGCCAGGAGCAGGCGCTGCTGCCTGGGCTGCGGTCATGGCGGTGGCGCCGGCGATCAATGCAAAAATAAGCTTTTTCATATGCGATGTCCTTTTTTTGATACTGTCTGGTTCGCAATTCCCAATGAATCGCGAGGTAGCCAAGATAGCATCGGCAAAAGTGCAAGGCTTTGGTAAAACCGTAAGAAACGTAAGCAAATGTAAGCAAAAACCCGAGGAATTCCTCTATTGATGACTTAATAGTCATTTATATGCATGCAGCATATGCGTACAATTGCCAGAAGTTACTTAATATTCCTGAAAGTTAGGTTGACCCTGGGCCCGGCTGGACGGCTCTGCTTGTTCATCCCGTGCGACCAGTTGGCCTGGGTGGATCCGGCCATCAACAGCAGGCTGCCGCTGGTCAAATCGAGCTTGAGCGTGCGCCGCGTGGTCTTGTGGCGCAGGATAAAGGTGCGGGTGGCGCCAAAACTGAGCGAGGCGATCGCCGGTTCCGGTCCCAGCTCGGCTTCGTCGTCGCTGTGCATGCCCATGCTGTCGTGCTGGTCGCGGTAGTAGTTCAGCAGCACGCTGTTGAAGCGGCGATCGCACGCCAGTTCCACCGCCGCCTTGATCTCGAGCAGCAGCGCGCTGAACGGCAGCGGGACCAGCGTCAGGCCCGAATACGCGTAGGCCGCTTCGCCATGCCAGGCGGTCAGGCGCGGCTGGCGGTGCTGCTTGCCCCATACCGTCACCAGCTCGCAACGCCAGTCGGTCTCGGCGATCAGGCGCGCCAGCACTTGCTCGTTGCTGAAACTCAGAGGCAGCTGGGCCAGCATCGCCAGCGCGCCGTCCTCGAGCGGGATCGTCATCAGGGTGGCATCGGGCGTGAACAAGTCCATGGACGTAGGCAAAGCGGCTATGATGGCAGGACACCAATGGGACCCCATTTTCGCATGAAAAAACGCACTTTCCTGGGAGCGGCCGCCGTGGCCGCCGCCGCCCTGCCGGCCGCAGCGGCAAGCAGGCCGTCCGCCGCCGCCAGGGGCCCGGCACTGCTGACCATCAGCGGCGCCATCACGCGCGCCAACCGCGGCGCGCTCGATCCGGCGCTCGACCAGATGATGAAAAAGCACAAGGCCAGTTTCGAGCAGGCGTTCGCGGCCGATTTCGCCGCCCTGCTCGCCTTGCCGGCGCTCACCATCCATCCGACGCTCGAATACGATAGCAAGGTGCATGTCTTGCGCGGGCCGCTGCTGCTCGACGTGCTGGCCATGGCCGGCGCGCGGACCGGCCCGGAAACACGGATCGTGCTGCGTGCGGTGGACGGGTATGCGGCCAGTATCAGCGCCGAGCAGGCGCGCGCGCAACGCTATATCGTCGCCACCCATCTGGACGGGCAGCCGATGGCGCTGGGCGGCCTGGGGCCGTTATGGGCGGTGTTCGACGCCGACCGCGTGCCGGCGCTGGCGGCCAAGCCGCTGGCCGAGCGCTTCGGCGCCTGCCCGTGGGCGCTGTATCACGTCGAAGTGCTCGGCTGAATCAGGCGTAGGCTTCGGCCAGGGTCATCACGCGCGGGGCGATGGTGATGCCGACGCCGTCGAACAGCGCCGTGATGGCGGCCAGGTTGGCCGCGCTCTCGTCGGTCTTCCAGCCATGGAACAGGTCGGTGCCATTCTTCTGGAAGTGCAAATCGAGCACCTTGCCCTTGTCCTTGTGCGTATAGGCCTGGGTATGGGTATTGTAGAAACCGAGCTCATGCAACGCCGCCAGCAGCGCGCTCGGTGGATGGTCGGGGTCGGTTGCCATGAAAATGCCGAAGGTCTTGCCGGGCGGCTTGGCCGCAATATCGACTTCGTAGATGCCCGGCGCCTTCGTCACGGAAGTGCTTTTCAAAAATAACATCGTGGTCTCCTTCGTCACCGCGCGCTGTCGGCGGCCGGGCCTGCCTGTCAGGCAGTGCATTTCCCATTCCAGCGTTCTAGCTTATTGCGATTCCTACGGTTTGTCGATGCATCGTTGCATCTTTTTCGCTCAGGGACGCAACCAGCCCATGATGGTGTCGGTTTCCGCCTCGCCCTGGGCGTTGTTGACGCGCGCGCGCAGCCGCCCTTCCTCGACAAAACCGAGCGACGCGTACAGGGCGCGCGCCCGCACATTGCTTTCGCGCGCGAACAGCTCGATGCGGGTGATGTAGGGCATGTTGTCGGTCACCTCGTCGAGCAGCGCGCGAAACAGCCGGCGCCCCACGCCCTGTCCCTGTGCCTGGGGCGCAACGGCAATGGTCAGGTCGGTCAGCAAGTGCGCCAGGCAGGCGATGCCGACCCGCGAGGCATGGATTTCGCCGACGATCTGGCCATCCTGCTCGCACACCAGTTCGATGCCGTCGGCCTCGGCCTTGTGCATGAAGCCGCTGACATAGGCGTCGTTGACTTCGCCCGGGGTGCGCGCAATCCCGTTCGGCACGGCCGCCACGTCGCGGTACAGGCGCACGATGCGTGCATGGTCGTTTGCTTGCGCTTTCCTGATCATCGCCATCCTTTTCTTAATTAAAGAGCATTAATGCTGACCCGCACGATAGGCAACATTCGATTGCACACCCCTACCCACTGCGGCATACTCGTCCCGTTCAAGAACTTCCATGGTAGCAACCTATGCGCCTGTTCGCAGCGAACTACCGCTTGCTTGGCTGGATCTCGCTGATCCTGGTCGGCGGCTTCCTGACGACCAGCATCGCCGGCTTCCTGGCCTCGCGCGAGGCGATCGAACACAGCATATCCGAACAGGCACTGCCGCTGACTGGCGACCTGATCCACGCCGGCCTGCAGAAGGACATCCTGTACCCGGTTTTTATTTCCTCGATGATGGCGCAAGACCCTGCCGTGCGCGAGTGGCTGGCCAACCCCGGACAGCACCAGGAACAGATCCTGGGCTACCTGCATGATATCAAGGGCAAGTATGGCACGGTGGCCAGCTTCATGGGGTCGGACGTGAGCCGCAAGCTGTACCACACCTACGGACCGCCGGACGAGCTGACCGAAGGGCGCGCGGTCGACGCCTGGTTCTTCCGCATCAAGGCCATGCACAACGCCAAGTACGAAACGAATGTCGATATCGACACCCAGTATTTGCTCAAGCCGACCCTGTTCATCAACCACCGGGTGCTCGACGGCGCCGGCAAGTTCGTCGGCGTGGCCGGCGTGGCCGTGCCGCTCGACACCATGAACCAGGTGCTGGCGCGCTACCAGGAGCGCTTCGGACGCAACATCTATTTCCTCAGCAGCGAGGGCAAGGTGGTACTGTCGGGCGCGCCGCTGAAGGACGAGGACCGCACGCTGTCAAACCGCGCCGGCATGAAGGAGATCGCCCCGGCGATCCTGAACCGCAGCGTCGCGCCGACCAGCCTGGCCTACCGCAACGGCAAGTCCGACGTGCTGGTCAATTCACGCTACCTGCCGGAGCTGAACTGGTATCTGGTGGTCGAGCAAAACGTGAGCGGCAACATCAAGCCGCTGACGCGCATTTTCGCGCTCAATTTCGGCATCAGCTTCGCCGTCATGCTGATGGTGCTGGCGGTGACGCTGCTGACGGTGATGCGCTTCCAGCGCCACCTGCAGAAAATCGCCACCACCGACGCGCTGACCGGCCTGCTGAACCGCCAGGCGCTGGCGCTGCTGTTTCACCAGACCACGCTGGTGTCCAAGCGCAGCGGGCGCCCGCTGTCGGCGATCCTGTTCGACATCGACCATTTCAAGGGCGTCAACGACGCCTTCGGCCACACGGCCGGTGATTCGGTGATCCGCCAGGTGGCCCGGATCACGCTCGACGTGGTGCGCGAAAGCGACGTCGTCACGCGCTGGGGCGGCGAGGAATACCTGGTGCTGCTGAACGACTGCAAACTGAGCCAGGCGATCGCGATTGCCGAAAACCTGCGCCTGCGGGTGGCCGAGCATGATTTCGGACTTGCCGCCGACAAGGTGACGGTGACGATCAGCCTGGGCGTGGCGCAGTACCACGACAACGAAAGCGAGGCCAACTTCTTCGCGCGCGCCGACGACGCGCTGTACGGCGCCAAGAATGGCGGGCGCAACTACACCAATGCGTCGCACGTGGCCAGTCCGGCCGCCGCAGTGGTTGTGGGCAGTTGACTCGACCACGCTCAAGCTCGTGGCATCTTTCATGATGGAACTATTGAGCGATTAGCCGTCCAAAACATTGATGACAACAACCGCATGACTACAATGAAACGACCAGAAGACGCGCCCGGCGCATTCCAGGCCGCCTGGAATGCCCACGACATGGCCGCTTTCGGCGCCCTGTTCAACGACGACGCCACGTTCGTCAATCGCTTCGGGCACTATGTCCAAGGGGGCGATGCGATCGTCGCGCTGCACGCGCCCATACACGCGACCATCTATCGCGACTCAACGCTCGACAACACGCTGATCGATGTCGCGCACATTGCTGACGGCGTGGCCGTCATCCATTTTTGGAGCCGCCTGGCCGCCGGTGCCGCCCACCCTGCCGGACCCCATGCGGTCGATACGCTGATCCTTGCAGTCATGACCAGGCAGAACGAGGGCTGGCGCATTCGAGCGCTCGAAAATGTGACCCTCGCCAACCCGCGGACCGGCGAGCCGACCTTGCGCAGTTCGCGTGTCACGTAGTCGGCTGACGGCCCTGCGCTTCGCTCCACGTCACTTGTGACGCTTCGCCAGATCCGTGGTCGCCACCGCCAGCGCCCGGTACAGCGCACCGCTCGGTGCGTCCCATGCATCGAGCGCGGCCTGCTGGCGCGCCACCGTCGCCACGTCGCCGCGCGCGATTGGCCCGGTCAGCGCCGCTTCGGGCCCGAGCCGCAGCACGTTGGCCAGCGTCTCCGCAGCCAGCGGCGCGGCCAGCTGGCGCGCCACCTCGTCGCTGATGCCCGCGGCCTGGTAGGCCCGCAACGCGGCATCGAGCACCGTCACCAGGTAATTCGAGGCGAACACCGACGCCGCGTGGTACACGGTCTTGGCGGCGGCATCGATCGGCACGGCGCGCGCGCCGATCAGCGCCAGCGCGTCGCCCAGTATTTCCAGCGCGCGCGGCGCGCCCTCGATGCCGCAAAACGTGCCGCCGAAATGCTGCGCCACATGGCCTGGATCGGCGAAGCTGCGGATCGGATGCACGCTGGCCGTCAAGGCCCCGGCATGCGCGGCGGCGTCCAGCGCGCTCGATGCCTTCGCGCCGCTGCAATGGAACACGACTGCCCCGGACAGCGCCGCCGCGCCGGCCAGTTGCGCGCTGACCGCTTCGATCTGATCGTCGCCAACGGCCAGCATCCAGGCGTCGGCCGGCGCCATCCGCGCCAGCGCATCGACCGCATGGCCGGCGCCCATGAAATGCACGGCGCTGTCGGCGCTGTCCAGCGACCGGGTCAGCACATCCTGCACCACGAAGCTGCCGCTGGCGGAAAACAGCCGCCCCAGCACCCGTCCGACCTTGCCGGCCCCGATGATATTGAGCGTGGGCGCCATCAGAAGCCCGAGCCGGGCTGCGCCAGGAAGGCGATTTCATCCGGGGTCGAGGCGCGCCCCAGGATCGCGTTGCGGTGCGGGAAACGGCCAAAGCGCGCGATGACGCCGCGGTGCCGGTGCGCGTAATCGAGCACGCCGTCAAAGCCCGGATTGGCCGCCGCCAGCGCGCTGAACAGGGCCACCGAACGCTCCTGCATGCGCGCGTCCTCGGCATGCTCGAAAGGCATGTAGGCGAACCAGCGCTGCACCGGCAGCAACGCCTGGTCGGCGCCGCTGTCGGCCAGGGACTGGGCCGCGGCCAGCGCCAGCGCATCGCCGGCGAACGATTCCGGCGTGCCGCGATACGCATTGCGGGTGAACTGGTCGAGCAGCAGGATGCGCGCCAGCGTTCCCGTTGGCCCCAGCGCGTCCCATGCGCGCAGGCCGCCGCCGAGCGCCTGTTTGATCAGCGCGCCGTAGCGCCCCTTGATGTCGGCGTCGAACGCATCGTCCTTGCGGAACCAGACATCGCGCTGGTAGCCGTAGCCGTCGGCGCCGGGCGCCAGAAACCAGACATCGAGGACGTCCTGTGCGTTCATCAAAGGCTCCTAGTTGCGTGCATGGGACACCTGGAAGCTGTCGACGCCGGCGAACGCGGCCAATTCGGCCGCCAGCATGGCCAGCGGCGCGCCGCTGCGCTTGGACAGCGCCAGCGCCACGAAGCGCCATTCCTGCATGCCGTTGTTGCTGCCGATGGTCAGCGAGCCGCCGGCGATCGAATATCCGCGTTCGCGCGCAATGCGCTGCAGCGCCTCCTCGCGCGGCACGAAATCGCGCTTGAAGCGCATCATGATCGCCACCGCGTGGCGCGACGGCAGCATCGCCTCGACCTTGGACATGTAGATCATGATCATCGCCGACAGGAACGCCAGCCCCATGGCCGACATGTAAAAACCCACTCCCACCAGGATGCCGATCACCGCCGAGGTCCAGATCGAGGCCGCCGTGGTCAGTCCGCTGATGTTGAAGCCCTCGCGCATGATGACCCCGGCGCCAAGAAAGCCGATGCCCGTCACAATGCCCTGGATGATGCGGGTCGGGTCGGTGGCGGCGGCTATCGCCTGGCTGGCGCCACCGAACCAGGCGCCCGGAAAACCGCCGATGATGGTCAGCGCGCACGAGGCCATGCACACCAGGCCGTAAGTGCGCATGCCGGCCGCGCGCCCGTGGTAGGAGCGCTCGTAGCCGACCAGCAGGCCAAGCAGCAAGGCGCCGGCCAGGTGCAGCAGGATCACCACGTTGGTGGCGATTTCATTGGTCGACCAGTAGGTCGCTATCAGATCCGTCAAGGTCATACGATTCCTTCCATGCGGAGCTGTATTCAGGTTTTCTTCTTGACCAGCTGTTTTTCAAACGCCACGTCGAATTTGCTGACGCGGCGCGCCACTTGCGGCCCAAGCTTGTTGACGAAGGCGACAAAATCATCCAGTTCGAGCGGCGCGCACAGCGCCGGATCACCGGGCGCTTCAGACAGGAAGAACAGGCCGTCGCCGGTACGCGCCATCGAGTAGCCGGGATTGCCGCTGCGGACCTTGAGGCGGTCGACGGCGGCGCTGGCGCGGGTTGAGCGTGCGGTCGACATCAGATCGCCTCCGTGCGCTGTTCGAGCCAGGCCAGCGCCGCGCCGGCCAGGTGCGGCGCCAGGCGCGCGCGCACCTGGGCATGGTAGTCGTTGAGCCACGCGATTTCGTCGGACCGCATCAGCGCCAGGTCGATGCAGCGGCTATCGATCGGGCACAAGGTGAGCGTTTCGAAATGCAGGAATTCGCCGAATTCGGTGCTCTCGGCCACGCGCGCGAGCACCAGGTTCTCGATCCGGATGCCCCAGCGGCCGGGCCGGTAGATGCCCGGCTCGATCGAGGTGATCATGCCTGGCTCCATGGCAGTATGCGGCTCGGGCATGGTGGTGGCCGAAATCGACTGCGGTCCCTCGTGCACGTTGAGGAAGAAGCCGACGCCGTGCCCGGTGCCGTGGCCATACTCGATGCCGGCCGCCCAGATCGGGGCGCGCGCCAGCGCGTCGAGCATCGGCGAGCGGGTGCCGCGCGGGAACCGGGCCGACGACAGCGCGATCAGGCCCTTGAGCACCAGCGTAAAGTCGCGCCGCTGGGCGGCACTGACTGCGCCGACCGGCACCACGCGCGTGACGTCGGTGGTGCCGCCCAGGTATTGGCCGCCGGAGTCGATCAGCAGCAGGCCGTCGCCTTCGATAGTCGCATGCGATTCGGCGCTGGCGCGGTAATGCATGATGGCGCCGTTGGCGTTGAAGCCGGCGATGGTGCCGAAGCTCGGGCTGACGAAACCGGGCCGGCGCGCGCGCGCAGCCAGCAGGTGGGTGTCGACCGCCGTTTCGGTCAGCGGCGCGCGCGACGGCGCGCCCAGCTGGCCTTCGAGCCATTCGAAAAATTCGCACAGCGCGGCGCCGTCCTGCTCCATGGTGGCGCGCACATGGGCCGCCTCGGCATCGTCTTTTTTCGACTTGGCGAAGGTGCTCGGATTGACCGCTTCGAGCACCTTGATGCCGCCGGCCACGGCCTCGCGCATGCCGGCCGTGATGCGGCGCGGGTCGACCAGCAGCACGGTGCCCGGCGCCAGGGCGGCCAGCGCGGCTTCGGCCTCCGCGTACGGCGCGACTTCGACGCCGTCGGCCATCAGGCGCAGGCGCAGCTCGGGGCTGACCTTGCCGTCAGCGACAAACAGCGTCGCGCCTTGCGGTCCGATCAGCGCATGGGCCAGGAATACCGGGTTGTAGCTGACATCGGCGCCGCGCAGATTGAACTGCCAGGCGATGTCGTCAAGGGTCGAGATGAAGTGATGGGTCGCGCCGTGCGCGAGCATGGCCGCGCGCGTGGCAGCCAGCTTGGCGGCCCGGTCGCGCGTGGCGTACGGCGGCGCGTGCTCGAACACCGCCTCGGCCGGCAGGCTGGGGCGATCGGTCCAGACCTCGTCGAGCAGGTCGATGTCGGTGCGCAGTTTGATCTCGCGCACCACCAGCGCCTCGGCCAGCAGGCGCGCGGTCGACAGGCTGAGGACGCGCGCGTCGACCGCCACGGTCTGGCCGCACGCCATGTTGGCGGCCAGCCAGTCGATGTGCAGCAGGCTGGCGCCGGACGGGATCTTCATCAGCTTGACGGCGCTGCCGGACAGTTCGGTCTCGGCCTGGGTCCAGTAACGGCCATCGGTCCAGACGCCGGCGAAATCCTGGGTGGCGATGAAGGTGCCGACCGAGCCGGTAAAGCCGGATAGCCATTCGCGGCCCTTCCAGCGGCCGGGCAGGTATTCGGACAGGTGCGGATCGGCCGACGGCACGACGAATGCGTCGATGTGATGGCGGCGCATGGCCGCGCGCAGCTGTGCGAGAAAGTTGGCGCGTTCGGCGAGGGAGGCTGGTGTAGTCATGGTTAAGGGGTTTAGGGGGTCAGACCCCGGTTCTTCCTTCAGGGGGTCTGACCCCGGTTGTGTTGGCATCCGCAAATCGGGGTCAGCCCCCCTAACGGAAAAACCGGGGTCTGACCCCTCGATATCTATGATCATACCCTCACGCCTGGAAATGGCGCAGCCCCTCGAGATCGAGCACCTTGATCCCGCCGTAATCGAGCCGCACCAGCCCTTCCTTTTCCAGCAGCTGCAAGGCCTGGTTGGCGCGCTGGCGCGAGGCGCCCGACAAATAGCCCAACTCCTCCTGCGAAATCTGCACCAGCTTTTCGAGCCCCGGATACAGGTGCGAATTGAACATCGCCGCCAGGCAGCGCGCCACCCGCGTGTCGATGTCGAGCGTGCGGTCGCTCTCGACCAGGCCGATGAACTGGCCGAGCCGCTCGTTGAGCTGCATCAGCAAAAAGCGCGTGAACGGCAGGCTGACCTCGAGCAGCCACTCGAACGTCGCGCGCGGCATGCGCGCCACGCGGGTGTCGCGCAGCGCCATCACGTCGTACTTGCGCAGCTCATCCTTGAGCAGCGAGCCCTCGCCGAACCAGCCGCCGGTCGGCACCCCGGCGAAGGTCACGTTCTTGCCCTCGGGCGAAAAATTATTGATCTTGACCAGGCCCTCGACGATGCCGACCCAGTTCTCGACGGTCTCGCCCTTGCGGCAGACGAAGCCGCCCCTGGGCACGAAACTCTCGAAGCAGTCCGCTTCGATCCGCGCCATCTCGGCAGGCGTCAAGGTGCGCGCCCATATGGTCGAGCGTAAATGTTCTATCAAGGTATGTGGCTTGGGTATCATTGTGCGGCGCAACATCGAAAGTGCTGCAATTGTCATCCAAAAGACAACGTTCATTTCAATCGCAAGCTAATATCATCACACAAAACGATCCCTCCACGCTATCCGATTGCGGGGTGCGGCAGGACCAACACAAGGGGACGCTGGTGCAGACAAACGACGGCATGCAGTTGCAGACATTTCCGCGCCGCCTGCTGGGGCACGGGCAGGTTCGCCCTGGCCGGCCCGCCTTCCGCGAAAAATACCTCGGCATCTGGCAAACCTGGACCTGGTCCCAGGTCAATGAGGAAGTGCGCGCGCTGGCCTGCGGGCTGGCCGCGCTGGGTTTCGAGCGCGGCATGAACCTGGCCATCATCGGCGACAACCGGCCGCGCCTGTACTGGGCGATGCTGGCCGCGCAGTGCCTGGGCGGGGTCCCGGTGCCGCTCTACCAGGACGCGCCGGCGGCCGACATGGCGTATGTGCTGAACGACGCCGAGATCGCCTTTGCCGTCGTCGAAGACCAGGAACAGGTCGACAAGCTGCTCGAGCTGCGCGCGCTGTGCCCGCAGATGCGCCATATCGGATTCGAAGACCCGCGCGGCATGCGCCACTACGGCCAGGCCGGCCTGCTCTCGCTGGCCGCGCTGCAGGAACTGGGCCGCAGCTGGGACCGCGACCATCCCGGCCAGTTCGACGCCATGGTGGGCGCCGGCCAGGGCAGCGACACCGCCATCATACTGTACACCTCGGGCACCACCGGCAAGCCAAAAGGCGTATGCCAGTCGCATGCATCGCTGCTGGCGGCCGGCGTCGGCGGGGTCGGCTTCGACCACCTGACCGAGCGCGAAGACATCCTTTCCTACCTGCCAATGGCCTGGGTCGGCGACTGCCTGTTTTCGCTGGCGCAGGCGCTGGTGGCCGGGTTTACCGTCAACTGCCCCGAGTCGGGCGACACGGTGCTGACCGACCTGCGTGAAATCGGACCTACCTATTATTTTGCGCCGCCGCGCGTGTTCGAAAACATGCTCACCACCGTGATGATCCGCATGGAAGACGCGGGCGCCATCAAGCGCCGCATGTTCGCCTACTTCATGGCCGTGGCCAGGCGCTGCGGCACGGCCATCCTGGACGGCAAGCCGGTGTCCGCCGCCGACCGCCTGGCTTACGCGCTGGGCCAGGTGCTGGTGTACGGACCGCTGAAAAACGTGCTGGGATTGTCGCGCGTACGCGTGGCCTATACCGCGGGCGCCGCGATCGGGCCCGACCTGTTCCGCTTTTACCGCTCGATCGGGGTCAACCTCAAGCAGCTGTACGGTTCCACCGAAACCTGCGCCTACGTCTGCCTGCAGCCCGACGGGAACATCAAGTTCGACAGCGTCGGCCTGCCCGCGCCCGGCGTCGAAGTGAAACTGGCGGCCAACGGCGAGGTGCTGGTCAAGTCGGTAGCGACCATGGACGGCTACTTCAAGCGCCCCGATGCCACCGCCGAAGTGATCGACCAGGACGGCTACTTCCATACCGGCGACGCCGGCATCTTCGACGCCGAGGGCCACCTGAAGATCATCGACCGCGCGGCCGACGTCGGGCAAATGACCGACGGCGCCATGTTCGCCCCCAATTACATCGAGAACAAGCTCAAGTTCTTCCCCTTCATCAAGGAGGCGGTCGCCTTCGGCAATGGGCGCGACCAGGTGTGCGCCTTCATCAACATCGACATGGAAGCGGTGGGCAACTGGGCCGAACGGCGCCACATCGCCTATTCCGGCTACACCGACCTGGCCGCCCATGCGAGCACCTATGACCTGGTGCGCGATTGCGTGGAAAAGGTCAACGCCGACCTGGCCGCCGAGGCGCTGATGGCCGGCACGCAGATCCACCGCTTCCTGATCCTGCACAAGGAGCTCGATCCGGACGACGGCGAACTGACCCGCACGCGCAAGGTGCGGCGCACCTTCATCGCCGAAAAATACGCGGTGTTGATCGACGCGCTGTACGCAAACAAGGCCAGCCAGTTCATCACTACCCAGGTCAAGTTCGAAGACGGCCGCGTGGGCATGGTCAGCGCCGACCTGCGCATCTGCGGGGCCACCACCTATCCCGCGATCGCGAGGGCGGCGTGACCGAGGGCGCAAACATGAACATGAATGAATTGAACGGACCAGCCGGTGCCACGCGCAAAATCGGGCCGGTGATCCTTGCGCTGAACAACATCTCGCTGTCGTTCGGCGGTGTCAAGGCGCTGACCGACATCTCGTTCGACGTGCGCCAGCATGAGATCCGCGCGATCATCGGACCGAACGGGGCCGGCAAGAGCTCGATGCTGAATGTGATCAACGGCGTGTACCGGCCGCAAATGGGCGACATCATCCTGCGCGGCGAGCAGCGCAAGAACATGGACTGCTACGGCGCGGCCAAGGCCGGCATCGCGCGCACGTTCCAGAACATCGCCCTGTTCAAGGGGATGACAGTCCTCGACAACATCATGACGGGGCGGAACCTGAAGATGAAGTCCAACTTCCTGATGCAGGCGCTGTACTGGGGACCGGCGCGGCGCGAGGAAATGGAGCACCGCGAGAAGGCCGAGCAGGTGATCGACTTCCTCGAGATCCAGGCGATCCGCAAGACGCCGGTGGGGCGCTTGCCGTACGGCCTGCAAAAGCGGGTGGAGCTGGGGCGCGCGCTGGCCGCCGAGCCGGACATCCTGCTGCTGGACGAGCCGATGGCCGGCATGAATGTCGAGGAAAAACAGGACATGTGCCGCTTCATCCTGGACGTGAACGACCAGTTCGGGACCACCATCGTGCTGATCGAGCATGACATGGGGGTGGTGATGGATATTTCGGACCGGGTGGTCGTGCTTGATTACGGCAAGAAGATCGGGGATGGGACGCCGGACGAGGTGCGCGGCAATCAGGACGTGATCAATGCGTACTTGGGAGGTGAAGTCGGGGTTTCAGGCAGCAAGCTGCCTGCCGACGTAACGGTCGGCCCGTACTCGGGCCGATTCCCGCACACACCTGATCAGGATGCAAAATGAGCTTTTTCTTTGAAGTGCTGATCGGCGGCCTGCTCTCCGGCGTCATGTACGCGCTGGTGGCGATCGGCTTCGTGCTGATCTACAAGGCCTCCGGCGTATTCAACTTCGCCCAGGGCGCGATGGTGTTTTTCGCCGCCCTCACCTGCGTCGGCATCGTCGACAAATTCGGCGTCTCGGTCTGGATCGCTATCCCCATCACCATGGTCGTGATGGTGCTGCTTGCGCTGGCCATCGAAAAGGTGGTGCTGCGCCCCTTGGTCAACCAGCCCGAAATCACGCTGTTCATGGCCACCATCGGCCTGGCCTTTTTCATCGAGGGCCTGGCGCAGCTGATCTGGGGCTCGCAAGTGCACAAGCTCGACCTGCCGATCGAGGACGTCCCGATTCCCTACCTGATGGACCACTACAACATCATCGTCAGCCAGTTCGATGTCACCGCGGCGGCCATCTGCGCGCTGCTGGTCACCGCGCTGGCCCTGCTGTTCTCCAAGACCAAGGTCGGCCGCGCCCTGCGCGCGGTGGCCGACGACCACCAGGCCGCGCTGGCGGTCGGCATACCGCTGCAGCAGATCTGGGCCATCGTCTGGTCGGTGGCCGGCATGGTCGCGCTGGTGGCCGGCTTGCTGTGGGGCGCCCGCAACGGCGTGCAGTTCGCGCTGACCTTCATCGCCCTCAAGGCGCTGCCGGTGCTGATCCTGGGCGGCTTTACCTCGGTGCCGGGCGCCATCGTCGGCGGCCTGATCATCGGCGCGTCCGAAAAACTGGCCGAAGTCTATCTCGGCCCCCTGGTCGGCGGCGGCATCGAAGGCTGGTTCCCGTACGTGCTGGCCCTGCTGTTCCTGCTGGTGCGGCCCGAAGGCCTGTTCGGCGAAAAAATCATCCGGAGAATCTGACCCATGTTTTACCGCGAAGCCGGACAATTCAAGACGACTTACGAGTCCGACAGCCAGATCTACCCGATCCGCCAGGACCGCATCGCGCTGGCCGTCCTGCTGGCCGTCGCCCTGGTCGTGGTGCCGTTTTTCGCCTCGCCCTATTTGCTGTCGGCGATCCTGATCCCGTTCCTGATTTTTTCGCTGGCCGCGCTCGGCCTCAACATCCTGACCGGCTATGCGGGCCAGCTCTCGCTCGGCAGCGCCGCCTTCATGGCCGTCGGCGCGTTCGCCTCCTTCAATTTCATCGCGCGCCTTCCCGGCCTGCCGATGCTGCTCGCCTTCGTGCTCGGCGGCCTGTGCGCGGCCATGGTCGGCATCGCGTTCGGCCTGCCGTCGCTGCGCATCCGCGGCTTCTACCTGGCCGCGTCGACCCTGGCGACCCAGTTTTTCGTCGTGTGGTGCCTGACCAAGATCCCCTACCTGACCAACTACAGCAGATCCGGCGTGATCACGGCCCAGAAGCTCGTCATCCTCGGCTATCACTTCGATTCGCCTTCCAGCAAATACGCGCTGGTGCTGGCCATCGTCGCGCTGATGGCGCTGATGGCCAAGAACCTGGTGCGCTCGAACACCGGCCGCTCGTGGATGGCGGTGCGCGACATGGACGTGGCGGCCGAAGTGATCGGCTTTCGGCCGATGCGCACCAAGCTGCTGGCGTTTGCCGTCAGCTCGTTTTACTGCGGCGTGGCCGGCGCGCTGTACGCGTATGCCTACCTGGGCACGGTGGAGCCCGAGGCCTACAACCTCGACCTGTCGTTCCGCATCCTGTTCATGATCATCATCGGCGGGGTCGGATCGATACTCGGTTCCTTCCTCGGCGCGGCCTTCATCGTGCTGCTGCCGGTGTTCCTCAATATCCTGGCGCACGGCCTGTCGCTGCCGACGTCGGTGGCATCGAATCTGGAGTTGATGGTATTTGGCGCGCTGATCATTTTTTTCCTGATCGTCGAACCGCATGGCCTGGCGCGCCTGTGGCAAGTAGGTAAAGAGAAACTGCGGCTTTGGCCGTTCCCGCATTGATACATAAATAATCGAGGAGACTTAAAAAATGAATCAGATTAGAAAAATCATGCTGTGCGTGGCCCTCGTCGGCGCCTTCGCGCAGGCGCAGGCGGCCGACCAGTTCGTGGCATTGCCATCCTACCGCGTCGGCCCGTACGCGGCCGGCGGCTCCGGCTTTTACGGCGGCGCGATCGACTACTTCAACCTGGTCAACGCCAACGGCGGCGTCAACGGCGTCAAGATCGCGTGGGAAGAATGCGAGACCGAATACAACCCGTCGCGCGGCATCGAATGCTACGAACGGCTGAAAACCAAGAACGGCGGCGCCACGCTGGTCGAGCCGCTGTCGACCGGGATCGCCTACGGCATCCTGGACCGCGTCAGCGTCGACAAGATCCCGATGACGACGCTCGGCTATGGCCGTTCCGACGCCGCCAACGGCAAGGTGTTCCCGTATGTTTTCCCGCTCATTACCAGCTACTGGAACCAGGCCGCGGCCATGGTCAAATACCTGGCCGACAAGAACGGCGGCTACGCCAAGCTCAAAGGCAAAAAGATCGTCCACCTGTATCACGATTCGGCGTTCGGCAAGGAGCCGCTGCCGTTGCTCGAAGCGCAGGCCAGGCAGTACGGCTTTGAGCTGATCAAGATCCCGGTCGCGCCGCCCGGCAGCGAGCAGCAGTCGCAATGGCTGCAGATCCGCCAGGCCAAGCCTGACTATGTGATCCTGTGGGGCTGGGGCGTGATGAATTCGGTCGCGATCAAGACCGCCGCGCGCAACGGCTTCCCGGCCAACAAGATGCTCGGCGTCTGGTGGGCCGGCTCCGAGGAAGACATGATACCGTCGGGCGACGCGGCCAAGGGCTACACCTCGATGACCTTCAACACGCCGGGCAATTACCCGCTGATCGACGACATCCGCAAGAAGGTCTACGCGGCCGGCAACGGCAACCTGGCCGACCAGACCCGCATCGGTTCCGTGTACCACATGCGCGGCATGACGATGGGCGTGCTGTGGGTCGAAGCGATCCGCGCCGCGCAGGAAAAATTCGGCAAGGGCAAAGTGATGACCGGCGAGCAGGTGCGCTGGGGCCTGGAAAACCTGGACGTCAACGAAGCGCGCCAGAAGGCGCTGGGCGTGCTGGGCATGTTCCCGCCGGTGAAAACCAGCTGCGACGACCATGAGGGTTCGGGCGCGGTCAAGGTCCAGCAATGGGATGGCAAGAAGTGGGTCGCGATCACGCCGAAATGGGTGGTGGGCGACAAGGCGCTGACCCGCAAGCTGCTCGAGGAATCGTCGAACGCCTACGCTGCCGAGAAAAAGATCACCCCGGCCTGCCTGAAGTAAGCACCACCCTCCCGCCCCGGCACCGGCGGGAGGATCATTCAAACACCGCGAAGAGCCTATGACCACTACCGCCGCCGACGCCCCGTACCTGTCGGTCAACAACATCGAAGTCATTTACGACCATGTGATCCTGGTCCTGAAGGGCGTCTCGCTGCAGGTACCGAAGGGGAAGATCGTGGCCCTGCTGGGCGCCAACGGCGCTGGCAAGTCGACCACGCTGAAGACCATTTCGACGCTGCTGCGCGGCGAGCGCGGCGACGTGACCAAGGGCGAAGTCCAGTTCAAGGGCGAGCGCGTGGACCAGCTGACGCCGAATGAACTGGTCAAACGCGGCCTGTCGCAGGTGATGGAGGGACGCCATTGCTTCGGCCACCTGACCATCGAAGAGAACCTGCTGACCGGCGCCTATACGCGCACAGACTCGCGCGCCCAGATCCGGACCTCGCTGGAAGCGGTGTACCACTATTTTCCGCGCCTGAAGGAGCGCCGCGCCAGCCAGGCCGGCTACACCTCGGGCGGCGAGCAGCAGATGTGCGCGATCGGGCGCGCCCTGATGGCCAAGCCGTCGATGATTCTGCTCGACGAACCGTCGATGGGCATCGCGCCGCAGATCGTCGAAGAGATTTTCGACATCGTCAAGGACCTGAACCAGAAGGAGTCCGTGTCGTTCCTGCTGGCCGAACAGAACACCACCGTCGCGCTGCGCTACGCCGACTTCGGGTACATCCTCGAAAACGGCCGGGTCGTGATGGAAGGCGCCGCCAGCGAGCTGGCCAGCAACGAAGACGTCAAGGAGTTCTACCTCGGCGTGTCGGGCGCCGGCCGCAAGAGCTTTCGCGACATGAAATTTTACCGCCGCCGCAAACGCTGGCTGGCATGAGGAGCGACCATGGATTTTGAAGCCGCAAAGGCACTGTGCCGCACCTTCCCGGGCTGCACCGAGGATATCAAGTGGGGCTGCGACGCCGTGTTTTCGGTCGGCCTGAAAATGTTCGCCGTATCGCGCCACGAAGCGCCGGCCAACGGCATCAGCTTCAAGGTCGACGACGAGCGCTTCCTGGAACTGACCGACCGACCCGGCATCATCCCCGCGCCCTACCTGGCGCGCGCCAAGTGGGTGTATGTCGAAAAGGCGTCGGCGCTGTCCGACCAGGAAGCGCACGCGCTGCTGCGCCGTTCGTATGAACTGGTGTTCGCCAAGCTGACCAAAAAACTGCAGCGCGAAATAGGAGAACAAGCATGAGCATGGACACGTTCGACGCGCTCGAACGGCGCGATCCGCAAGAGCGCGAGCAGGACCTGATGGCGCGCCTGCCGCAGCTGGTCGCGCGCGCCCGCAGCGCGCCCGGCTGGGCCAGCATCCTGTACGGGGTCGACCCCGAGCGGGTCAACAGCCGCGCCGCGCTGGCCGACTTGCCGATCACGCGCAAGGCCGACCTGAAGCATCTGCAGAAGCAGGCCATGCCGTTCGGCGGACTGACCGCCACGCCGATTGGCCAGCTGGCGCGCGTGTTCGTCTCGCCCGGCCCGATCTTCGACCCCGAGGGGCGCGGCCCGGACTGGTGGCGTTTCGCGCGGCCGATGTACGCGGCCGGCATCCGTCCCGGCGGACTGCTGCAGAACTGCTTTTCGTACCACTTTACGCCGGCCGCCTTCATGGTCGAAGGCGGCGCCGCCAGGATCGGCTGCGCGGTCATTCCGGCCGGCGCCGGCCAGACCGAAATGCAGGTGCAGGCGATCGTCGACCTGCGTCCCGATACCTATGTCGGCACCCCGTCGTTTTTACGCATCATCATCGAGAAGGCACGCGAGATGGGCGCCGACATCAGCTGCATCGAACGCGCGCTGATGGGCGCCGAAGCGCTGCCCGAATCGCTGCGCGCATGGTTCCGCGAAAACGGCGTACGCCATGTGTTCCAGACCTACGCGTCGGCCGACATCGGCAGCGTGGCCTATGAAACCGAAACCGGCGGCGTGCTCAATCCCGGCATGGTGCTCGACGAAGACGTGATCCTCGAGATCGTGCGCCCCGGCAGCGGCGAACCGGTGGCGCCGGGCGACATCGGCGAAGTCGTGGTCACGCTGTTCAACAACGACTATCCGCTGATCCGCTTCGCCACAGGCGACATGTCGGCCATGCTGGTCGACACGCCGCCGTCGAAATGCGGGCGCACCAACAGCCGGATCCGCGGCTGGATGGGGCGCGCCGACCAGACCACCAAGGTGCGCGCCATGTTCGTCCACCCTTCGCAGGTCGACAACATCACGCGCCGCCATCCCGAAATACTCAAGGCGCGCCTGATTGTCTCGGGCCGCATGGCCAATGACGTGATGACATTGCGCTGCGAAGTGCGCTCGCCGCCCGGGCCCGACAAGACGGCCGCGATTGTCGAATCGATACGCGAAGTGACCAAGCTGCGCGGCGACGTCGAATTCGTCGCGCGCGGCGCGCTGCCGGCGGACGGCCTGCTGATCGAGGATGTGCGCGATTACGCCTGACGTGCTGCGTGTCGCATAAAACCAACTGTCCGCCGTTTGTGCAGTGCGATATGCGGGATAATCGGGGGGCACCCTTTTTGAGCGGAACCATATGCAAGACTTCCACGTAGACCGCGCCCGCAAGCTGCTCCAGAATGCGGAAGAAATCTTCGACGCCGCAGAAGTGCAGCAGGCGGTCGTCGGCGTCGCCGACAAATTGAACGCGCGCTTCGACAAACCGGGCGACGAGTCGTTTCCGCTGGTGCTGGGCGTGATGGGCGGCGCCGTGGTGTTTGTCGGCCAGCTGCTGCCGCAGCTGCGCTTCCCGCTTGAATTCGACTACATCCACGTGAGCCGCTACGGCGACGACGACCAGGGCGGGCGCGTGGTATGGAAGGTGATTCCGCGCCCGAACGTGGCCGGGCGCACCATCATCGTGCTCGACGATATTCTCGACGAAGGCGAAACGCTGGCGCACGTCAAACAGCGCCTGCTCGACATGGGCGCGGCCGAAGTGATCATCGCCGTGTTTGCCGACAAGGCGCTCAAGCAGAGCAAGCCGGTCAAGGCCGACATCGTGGGCCTGACGATCCCGAACAAGTTCGTGGTCGGCTTCGGCATGGATGTGTACGGGTACTGGCGCAACCTGCCAGGCTTGTGGGCGATCCGGCAAGAAGACCTGAAGCAAAAATAGGCTTTCGTCGCCAAATTTCCCCTTCTGTTAAATTTTTCAGCAATACCAGTGCCGACGGGTATTTAATTGGTACTACCCATCCACTTTCCCTGCCCAGGGGCGTAAGACCGCATTTTCACTGGTCGATCACGCTTTCAATTCCATCACTGGTCTGTTTCTTTCGATAAGTTTTCAAAACCACTTGACTACCAATTTTGCGGGTCGCATTCTGCATTGGCATCAACAAGAAAACCAATCAAAAAGGAGAACAAATGGAACATACGGGCAAACGCAGTGTGCTATCCGCACTGATCGCAGGCATGCTGGCCGGTTGTGGCGGCGGCGGGCAGGAGGCAACGGCACCACAAACCGTCCTCGCGGCCAGCATCACCACGGGCGAAACGGCCAGCTGTGCGGCATGGGTATCGACCCAGATTTACACCCTCGGCAATTGCGTCACTTACCAGGCCAAGGTGTACAAGGCCAAGTGGTGGACCCAGGGGAATGTCCCGGGCACCGAAGAATGGGGGCCGTGGGAACTGACGACGGTGACGCCGACGCCAACTCCAACACCGACGCCAACGCCGACGCCGACGCCTACTCCAACGCCAACGCCAACGCCTACTCCAACGCCAACGGGCGGGCGCGAAATCGGCTCCTATTTCGCGCAGTGGGGCGTGTACGGACGCGGTTATGAAATCGCCGACATCCACACCACCAAGACACCCGTGGCCGGCGTGCAGACCAGCGTAGCCGACCAGCTCACCTTCATCAACTACGCGTTCGGCAATACCTATGCCAAGAACGGCGGCTACGAATGCGACATGATCAGCAGCGCCGAATCGGGTACCGGTACCGGCGGCGACGCCTACGCCGACTACCAGCGTTCGCCGGTGCGCACCGTGGACGGCAAGGCGATTGCCTGGGACGCCAAATTGTCGGGCAACTTCGCCCAGCTCAAACTGCTCAAGGCGGCCCATCCGAACCTGAAAGTGTTCATCTCGCTGGGCGGCTGGAGCTGGTCGAAAAACTTCTCGGCCGCAGCCAAGACCGACGCGCTGCGCAAGCAGCTGGTCAGCTCCTGCATCAAGCTGTTCATCGCCGGCGACCTGCCGGTGCAGGACGGCCGCGGCGGACCGGGCACCGCCAAAGGGGTGTTCGACGGCATCGACATCGACTGGGAATACCCGGGCGGCGGCGGCTTGGCGTACAACTCGGTCGACACGGTCAACGACAAGCATAACTACACGCTGTTGATGGCCGAATTCCGCGCGCAGCTGAACGCGCAAGGGACGCTGGACGGCAAGCGTTATGCGCTGACGGCGGCAATTGGCGCCGGTACCGAGAAGATCGCGCAGACCGAGCCTGCCCAATACTCGCAATCGATGGACTGGGTCAACGTGATGACCTACGACTTCCACGGCCCATGGGAAAGCGCGACCAACTTCCACTCGCCGCTGTACCACGATGGGGCCGATCCATCGACCGGCGTAGTGGCGAAGTACAACTCGAACGACGCCATCACGGCGCTGGTCGCAGCGGGCATGCCGAAGAATAAAATCCTGCTCGGCGTACCGTTCTACGGACGCGGATGGAAAGGCGTGGCGGCAGGACCGAACGGCAATGGCCTGTACCAGGCTGGCAGCGGCGGCGCGCAGGGCACGTACGAAGTGGGCATCGACGACTACAAGGTCCTGAAGGCCAAGACCGCGCAGCGCTGGTACCATCCGGTGACCAAGGAGCTGTTCATGCTGACCGGCAGCGGCGAGTGGTGGAGCTATGACGACCCGACCGTGATCCGTACTAAAATGCAGTACGTGCGCGACCAGGGCCTGCGCGGCGCCTTCTCGTGGGAGCTCGACGGCGACGCCAGCGGAGAGCTGACCAGCACTGTATGGCAAGGCAGGTAAGCGCATAGCCGCAGCGCCGGCGGCAGCTTGTTTGCCGCCGGCGTTTTCTTGTTAACCTGCCTGGAGAAACGATTGAAGACTCACACTGCCGCGCACAGCGCCGTGCACGTGGACGCCAACTGGCGCCGCTGGATCGCCGAGAACCTGATGCTCGGCACGCCGCCGGCGGCGTTGACGGCGGTCCTGGTCAGCAACGGCATCGGCGCGGCCGAAGCGCACACCGAAATCGACGCCGCCGTGCGCAGCCCTTACCTGCAAGGCGCGCGCCGGCTGGCCAACCGGGTCGCCAAGCGCGACTGGGTGCTGGCGATCCAATCGCAGCTGAACCGGCTCGGCGACGACGCGATTGCGCGGCGCGAGCGGCTTTCGGGCGACGAGTTCCTGCAGCAGTACTACCGGACCAACCGGCCGGTGATCATCACCGGCATGCTCGATCATTTTGCGGCGCGCAGCAAATGGAGCCTGGACTACTTCGCCGAGCGCTTCAGCGAGCGCATGGTAGAAGTGCAGTTCGGGCGCGACGCCGACCCGCAATACGAACTCAATAGCATCGCCCACAAGCGCCAGCTGCCGTTTGGCGACTACGTGGAGATGGTGCGCAACTGCGGCAGCAGCAACGACTTCTACATGACCGCCAACAACGACTCGCAGAACCGCGAGGCGCTCAAGGAATTGTGGGGCGACGTCGGCGCGCTGCCGGAGTACCTGGACAACGACACCGCGCGGCGCGGCTTTTTCTGGTTTGGGCCGGCCGGCACGATCACGCCCTTGCACCACGACCTGACCAACAACTTCATGGCGCAGATCATGGGGCGCAAGCGGGTCAGGCTGATCGCGCCGTGCGAGCTGGCCAAGGTATCGAACCACCGCCACTGTTTTACCGAAGTCGACGCCAAGGCGGTCGACCTGAAGCGTTTTCCCGCGATGGCGAACGTGACGATCCACGACTGCGTGCTCGAGCCGGGCGAGATCCTGTTCCTGCCGGTGGGCTGGTGGCACCACGTCGAAGCGCTGGACATCTCGGTCACGCTGGCGGCGACCAACTTCCTCTGGCCCAACGACTTCTACAGCAACTACCCGCCCGACCACGACTTCTGAAATGTTTTTCAATCGGGGT
>JANYGW010000133.1 GCA_025359245.1 Massilia sp. | reverse complement strand
CTCGACGCCAGCGCCCGCGCCGCCGAAGCGCAGTTTGAAAACGCCAAGCTGAACCTCAGCTACACGCGCGTCACGGCGCCCATCTCGGGCCGCGTCGGCAAGGCGGAAATCACGCTCGGCAACCTGATCGACTCGACCACCGTGCTAACTTCCGTCGTCTCCGACGACAAGATCTACGCCAGCTTCGACGGCGACGAAGACACCTTCCTGCGCGTCGGCGCGGCCCGCCACAAGGGCCAGAAAGTGCTGGTCCACGTCGGCCTGGCCAATGAAACGGGCTATCCCCACGAAGGCGAACTGGAATTCGTCGACAACCAGCTCGACCCGCAAACCGGCGCCGTGCGCATGCGCGCCGTGTTCGCCAACACCGACAAGGCGCTCGTGCCCGGCCTGTTCGCCCGCGTTCAGCTCGACGGCGGCAACGGCAGCGACACCCAGAGCCGCGCCCTGCTCATCAACGACCGCGCCGTGGGAACCGACCAGAACCGCAAGTTCGTCTACATCGTCGGCGCCGACGGCAAGGCCGAGTACCGCATGGTCACGCTGGGACCGACCATAGGCGGCCTGCGCGTGGTGCGCGACGGCTTGAAGGCCGGCGAAAAAATCGTCGTCAACGGCTTGCCGCGCGTGCATCCGGGAGCCGATCTGGCCCCGCACATGGTCGCCATGGACTTCGATCCCGACGCGCCGGCCGCCGACACCAAGGCCGCCGACACCAAGCCGGCCGATAGCAAAGCCGCCGATACCAAGAAGCCGGCCGACAGCAAAGCCGCCAAATCCGCTCAAGTCGCAACCCCAGCCGCTCCGGCCAAAGGATAAGTGCCATGAACTTCTCTCGATTCTTCATCGACAAGCCCATCTTCGCGGCGGTCTTGTCTGTCATCATCTTCGTGGCCGGCCTGATCGCCGTCCTCAAGCTGCCCATCGCCGAGTATCCCGACGTGGTGCCGCCGGCCGTGGTCGTGCGCGCCCAGTATCCGGGCGCCGATTCCAAGGTCATCTCCGAAACCGTGGCCACGCCGCTCGAGCAGCAGATCAACGGCGTCGACAATATGCTGTATATGTCGTCGCAGTCTACGGCCGACGGCAACCTGATCCTTACCGTCACGTTCAAGATCGGCACCAAGGTCGAACAGGCCGAGTCCGACGTGCAGAACCGCGTGCAGCGCGCCTTGCCGCACCTGCCCGAGGAAGTGCAAAAGATCGGCGTGACCGCGATCAAGTCGACCTCGGCGCTGACCATGGTGGTGCACCTGATTTCGCCGACCGACAAGTATGACGAACAGTATCTGCGCAACTACGCCGTGCTGAACATCAAGGACCAGCTGGCCCGCATCAACGGCATGGGCGCGGTCGACCTGTTCGGTTCCGGCGACTACGCCATGCGCATCTGGCTCGATCCGCACAAGATCGCGGCCCGCAACCTGACCACCACCGACGTCACCGACGCCATCCGCGAGCAAAACGTGCAAGTGGCCGGCGGTACGCTGGGCGCGTCGCCGAACAAGGGCAGCGAGTTCCAGCTGTCGGTGAAAACCCAGGGCCGCTTGCAGACGCCTGAGCAGTTCGGCAACATCATCGTGCGCACCAACACCGACGGCGGCTTGACGCGCCTGAAGGACGTGGCCCGCATCGAACTGGGCGCCGACGCCTACAATCTGCGCGCGCTGCTCGACAACAAGCCGGCCATCGCCGTCGTCATCCGCGAAGCGCCGAACGCCAACGCGCTGCAACTGGCCGACGATGTACGCGCCAAGATGAATGAACTGAAGGCCGACTTCCCGCCTGGCCTGGAATACAACATCGTCTACGATACGACGCGCTTCGTGCATCAATCCATCGAAGCCGTGATCCACACGCTGCTCGAAGCCATCGCCCTGGTGGTGCTGGTGGTGATCGTGTTCCTGCAAAGCTGGCGCGCTTCCATCATTCCGCTGCTGGCCGTGCCGGTGTCCATCATCGGTACCTTCGCCGTCATGCTCGGTTTCGGTTTCTCGATCAACACGCTGTCGCTGTTCGGCCTCGTGCTGGCCATCGGTATCGTCGTCGATGACGCCATCGTCGTCGTCGAAAACGTCGAGCGCAATATCTCCGACGGCCTCAGCCCGCGTGACGCCACCGTGCAAGCCATGAAAGAAGTCAGCGGTCCCATCATCGCCATCGCCCTGGTGCTGTGCGCCGTGTTCGTACCGATCGCCTTCGTGCCCGGCCTGTCCGGCGAGTTCTACAAGCAGTTCGCGCTGACCATCGCTATTTCGACCGTGATCTCGGCCTTCAGTTCCCTGACGCTGGCACCGGCCCTGTCGGCCGCGCTGCTGAAACCGCACGATGCGCCGAAAGACGCGCTGACCCGCGTCATCGACGCCATTTTCGGCCGCTTCTTCGCCGGCTTCAACCGCTTCTTCGGCCGTTCCTCGATCCGCTATGAAAAAGGCGTCAAGGGTACGCTGCGCCGCAAGAGCCTGGCCATCGCCGTCTACGCGCTGCTGGCCGTGAGCGCCGGCCTGATGTTCAAAATCGTGCCGGCCGGT
>JANYGW010000116.1 GCA_025359245.1 Massilia sp. | reverse complement strand
CAGCACCCAGCCGGTGGCGCCCGACAGCGGCTTGGCCATGTTCCACACTTCGTTGAACGGCTCGGCCACGGCGGTCGGCGCCGAGCGGATCATGCCGGTGAAGCGCACGCTCGCGAGGTAGTCGCTGGCGGTCGTTTCGATGCCCAGCAGTTCGCCGTCGATGCTGACCACATCGGTGAAGTCGCCGACATTGCCGCGTTCCTGGATCTGCATCTTCAGTTCGGCGTAGACCTCGGGCGTGGTGAATTCGCGCAGGTCATTCACATCAGCCTTGTCCCACGCGGCCTGCATGCGGATGAAGCTCGCTTTGGCGTGGCGCAGGAAGTTGGCGGTGTCGAAATCGGCCGGCACGCCCCACGGCGCCACTGGTGCCACTGGGGCCGCGTAGGACGGCGCTGGCGCCTGCGACAAGCCCGAGCCGATGTCCGGCGTGCTGCCGGCCTTCTGCAGCGGCGCGACGTTGTTGAACGCGTTGTACGGCGTGGCAGGCACGGTGGCCGGCGCGCTGTTGCCATTGCGGCGGAACATGCGGAAGATGAACAGGGCGGCCATCGCCAGCAGCGCGATCATGAGGATCGAGCCGAGCGCGCTGGCCAGGCCGGCGCCCATGCCGAAGTGCGAGAACAGCGCGCCGATGCCGAGGCCCAGCAGCGCGCCGCCCAGCACGCCTTTCCACATGCTGGGGCGTGGCGCGGGCATCGCGGCCGGCGGCACGGCGGCGGGCGCACCCGCCGCGCGTTGCGGCGCAGGTGCGGCGGCCGGCGCGGGCGCCTGGCGTGCCACCGTCGGCGACTGGCGGCCGATCGAACGACCGCCGCCAAGCGGACGTGCGCCCACTTCGGCGACCATCGACAGGGCGGTCACGGCGATCATCAAGCTGGCCAAGAATTTTTTCATACGGTTCCTCAAAGTTTGTACCCGGTGTGGAGAGCGGCCACACCCGCCGTCAAATTGAAATACTCGACCCGTTCGAGACCGGCCGTCTGCATCATGGTCTTGAGCGTTTCCTGGTCGGGATGCATGCGGATCGACTCGGCCAGGTAGCGGTAGCTGTCGGCGTCGCCGGCGATCTTCTGGCCCAGCCACGGCAGCACCGAGAACGAATACACATCGTACGGCTTTTGCAGCGCCGCGGCGACCTTCGAGAACTCCAGCACCAGCAGCTTGCCGCCCGGTTTGAGCACGCGCCGCATCTCGGCCAGCGCCTGGTCCTTGTGGGTCATATTGCGCAAGCCAAACGCCACGCTGACACGGTCGAAATAATTATCCGGGAACGGCAGTTTTTCGGCGTCGCACAACAAGGTGGGGGTCACCAGGCCCGTATTCAAGAGGCGGTCGCGGCCCACCCGCAGCATCGACTCGTTGATGTCGGTGAGCCAGACCTCGCCCGTGGGGCCGGCCTGCTTGCAGAAGGCCTTGGCCAGGTCGCCGGTGCCGCCGGCGATGTCGAGCACCTTGAAGCCGGGCCGCACGGCCGCATTGGCGATCGTGAAGATCTTCCACACGCGGTGCAGGCCGGCCGACATCAGGTCGTTCATGACGTCGTATTTGGCGGCGACCGAGTGGAACACCTTCGCCACTTCGTGCACTTTGTCGTCTTCGGTAACGGTTTTATAGCCGAAATGCGTAGTATTGGTCATAGGGGGCAGCCAGGTTGCGGTGACTGCATTATACAAGCTGGCCGTGGGCGCGAGCGCGCGTATGCACACACCCGCGTGCGTGCGCGCAGCGACCTCAGTGCTGGTGGCCGCAGCCGCGCGCGGCGGCGGGCTTGGCGGGCAGCGCGGCGCCCGGTGCGCGGCCGCTGTCGCCATCGAAGCCGGCCGCCTGCAGGCGCTGCAGATAATCGTGCCAAAGCGCGTCCTGCTCCTTGCCCAGCTTGTACAGGTAGTCCCAGGAATACAGACCGGTGTTGTGGCCATCGGTGAAGGTGGGCTGCACGGCGTAATTGCCGACCGGTTCGAGCGCGCTCATGCCGACCTCGCGCTTGCCCAGCTGGAGCACCTCCTGTCCCTGGCCATGGCCGCGCACTTCGGCCGACGGCGAATACACGCGCAGCAGCTCGAACGGCAGCGAGAAGGCGCTGCCGTCGTCGAAGGCGACATCGAGCACGCGCGATTGTTGGTGGACGGTCAGGGCGGTCGGATTCATGGTGTTTTTTCCAG
>JANYGW010000096.1 GCA_025359245.1 Massilia sp. | reverse complement strand
GCCAGCTGCGCGATCAGGCCGGCGCGCTGCATGCGCGTTTCGCCCATGCCGACGATGCCGCCGCAGCAGACCTTCAGGCCGGCGTTGCGGATCTTGCCGAGCGTGTCGAGGCGGTCCTGGTATTCGCGCGTCGAGATGACGTTGTTGTAGAACTCGGGCGCGGTGTCGAGGTTGTGGTTGTAGTAATCGAGGCCGGCATTTTTCAGGCGGTCGGCCTGGCCTTCCTCCAGCATGCCCAGCGTGGCGCAGGTTTCCAGGCCCAGGGCCTTCACTTCGCGCACCATCTCTTCGACTTTTTCCATGTCGCGTTCCTTCGGGCTGCGCCAAGCGGCGCCCATGCAGAAGCGCGTGGCGCCGTTGGCCTTGGCCTGGCGCGCGGCGTCCCGCACGGTGTCGATGCCGAGCAGCTTCTTGGCTTCGACGCCGGTGTCGTAGCGGGCCGCCTGCGGGCAGTAGCCGCAGTCTTCTTCGCAGCCGCCGGTCTTGATCGACAGCAGGGTCGCCAGTTCGACGTCGCCGGCCGGGAAGTTGGCGCGATGCGTGGTCTGCGCCTTGAACATCAGGTCATTGAACGGCAGGTCGAACAGCGCCAGCACGTCGGCCAGCGGCCAGGTGGCGGCGTCCGGCAGCGTGATCGCCGCTGCGGGTGGGTGGAAAGAGACGGCGGTAATTTGGGACATGGGGATTCCTTCTGGTTGCTATCGTTCAGTCGCGCCTGGACGGCCAGCCTGGCAGTCCAGCGAGATTAATAAATTTGGCGGCTTCTTCGGCCGTTGCGTGTTCAAGGTAAGGGATGCGGCCCAGCATCGGCGCCGGGATGCGCGCGGCCAGGGCGGCGATATTTTCGTCGGCAAAGTTCATTTCCGGGTCGATTTCGTTGACCACCCAGCCGGCCAGCACCAGGTCGCGCCGTACGATCGCTTCGATCGTCAGCAGCGCATGACTGAGGCAGCCCAGGCGCAGCCCGACCACCAGGATCACCGGCAGGTTGAGCTGCTCGGCCATCTGGGCGCTGTCGAAGTCGTCCGAAAACGGCACCCGGAAACCGCCCACGCCTTCGACCACGACCGCGTCCGACGCCGCGGCCACTTCGGTGTAGGCGGCGATGATCGGAACGGCTTCGATCTTGACGCCATCGCGCGCGGCGGCGATGTGCGGGGCGCAGGCGTCGCGCAGCATGTACGGCGTGGTGATGTTGCGCGGCAGGTGCACGTTGCTGGCGGCGATCAGCATGTCCGCATCTTCATTGTGCAGTACGCCGTCGCGCAGCTCGGCGCCGGCGGCCACCGGCTTCATGCCGCAGGCGCGCACGCCGGCGGCGACCAGCGTGTGCAGGATCGCGCACGACACCAGCGTCTTGCCGATTTCGGTGTCGGTGCCGGTGACGAACAGCGAGATATGCGACGGCATGCCTTCCGCGGCCAGCACCGGCTGCAGTTCGGGCTCCAGTTCGGGCCCCAGTTCCGGCGCCAATACCGGTTCGGCGGCGAGGACGGGATCGACAGGATCGTTGAGGCTCATCGCAACTCCTCCAGTTCGTTAAGCGCAGCGGCCAGCTGCGCGACTTCCTCCTGCGTGTGCGCGGCCGACAGCGTCACGCGCAGGCGCGCGGTGCCGACCGGCACCGTCGGCGGACGGATCGCCGGCACCCAGATGCCCTTGCCGTACAGCGCGGCGCCGATGCGCAGCGCTTCCTCGTTGCTGCCGATGACGATCGGCTGGATCGCGGTCTGCGATGCGATGCGCTGCCAGCGCTTTAGCTTTAATGTGCCGTTCAATTGCGCGATCAGGGCCTGCAGGTGGGCGCGGCGCGAGGCGCCCTCGTCGCCACCGATGATGTCGAGGCTGGCCAGCAGCGCATGCGCCAGCGCCGGCGGCGCGGCGGTGGTGTAGATGTAGGGGCGGGCACGCTGGATCATCAGTTCGATCACGCTGGCATGCGCGGCGACGAAGGCGCCACCCACGCCGGCGGCCTTGCCCAGGGTGCCCATGTAGACCAGGTTGGGCGAACGCAGATTGAAGTGCTCGAGCGCGCCGCGGCCGTTGGCGCCGATGGTGCCGAAGCCGTGGGCGTCGTCGATGACCAGCCAGGCATCGTGCCGTTCGCACAGGGCCAGCAGCTCCGGCAGCGGCGCCATGTTGCCGTCCATGGAAAACACGCTGTCGGTGACGACCAGCTTGTTGGCCGAGGTCGATGCTTCAAGCAGCGCGGACAGCGCAGCCAGGTCGGCGTGCGGATACACCTTGACCTGCGCGCGCGCCAGGCGGGCGCCGTCGATCAGCGAGGCGTGGTTCAGGAATTCGGAAAAAATCTCGGCGTCGGCATCCATGCCCAGCGTCGTCAGGATCGCCAGATTGGCCATGTAGCCAGTTGAAAAAGTCAGCGCGCGCGCCGACTCCAGGTGCGGGCCGACGAATTCGGCGAGCCGGTCCTCGAGCAGCTGATGCGCCAGGCCGTGGCCGCTGATCAGGTGCGAAGCGCCGCTGCCGGCGCCATACAGTTCGGCGCCTTCGCGTAGCGCCGCCACCACGCGCGGATGCGCGGCCAGGCCCAGGTAGTCATTGCTGCAGAATGCCAGCAGCGGGCGCCCGCCCACCACCACGCGCGGCGCGCAAGGGGTTTCGACCACGCGCCGGTGGCGCGTCAGGCTTTGCTCGTCGAGCTTCGCCAGTTTCAGCAGCAGGGAATCGATCATGTTCATGCGATCACCGCCTCGAACACGCTGCGGGTGCGGTCGGCCAGGCCGTCATTCTCTTCGTCGCTCAGGATATACGGCGGCATCAGGTACACGGTGCGTCCGATCGGGCGCAGCAGCAGTTCGCTTTCCAGTGCCTTGGCAAAAAAACGGCGCGAGAAAGTCGACGCGCGCGCGGCATCCGGCTCGACCGCATCGAAGGCCCAGATCATGCCGGCCTGGCGGAAATGGCGCACCCGCTCGTGGTCCTTGAGCGGCGCCAGCGCGGCGCTCAGGCGCGCGGCGCGCACCTTGTTATTGGCCAGGACGTTGTCGTCCTTGAAGATTTCCAGCGTCGCCAGCGCGGCGCGGCAAGCCAGCGGATTACCGGTGTACGAATGCGAATGCAGGAAGCCGCGCGTGACGTCGGTGCTGTAGAAGGCGTCGTACACCTCGTCGCGCGTGAGCACCAGCGACAACGGCAGGTAGCCGCCGCTGATACCCTTCGACAGGCACAGGAAGTCGGGCCAGATGGCGGCCTGTTCGCAGGCGAAGAAGGTGCCGGTGCGTCCGCAGCCGACCGCGATTTCATCGAGGATCATGTGCACCGAATAGCGGTCGCACAGTTCGCGCACCAGCGTCAGGTACAGCGGGTCGTGCATCGCCATGCCGGTCGCGCACTGGACCAGCGGTTCGATGATGATGGCGGCGATCTTGTCGGCCCGCTCCATGAACAGGGTCTCGACATCTTTTGCGGCGCGGCGCGCCACGTCCTGCGCGGTCTCGCCCTCTTGCGCGTTGCGGGCGTCGGGCGAAGTGACCACGCGCGAGGCGCGCAGCAGCGGCCCGTAGGCGTCCTTGAACAGCGCCACGTCGGTCACCGCCAGCGCGCCGATAGTCTCGCCGTGGTAGCTGCCCTGCAGGCAGACGAATTCCTGCTTGTTTACCAGGCCGGCGTTGCGCCAGGCGTGGAAGCTCATTTTCAGCGCGATTTCGACCGCCGAGGCGCCGTCGGACGCGTAGAAGGCGTGGCCGAGAACGCGGCCGGTCATGTCGGACAGCTGCTCCGACAGGCGCACCACCGGTTCATGGGTAAAACCGGCCAGCATCGCGTGCTCGAGCCGGTCCAGCTGGTCCTTCAATGCCGCGTTGATGCGCGGATTGGCGTGGCCGAACAGGTTGACCCACCACGAGCTGATCGCATCGAGGTAGCGTTTTCCGTCATGGTCGTACAGCCAGGGGCCGCGTCCGTGGCTGACCGGAATCAGCGGCACGGTCTCGTGGTGCTGCATCTGCGTGCAGGGATGCCATACGCTGCGCAGGCTGCGGTTGACCAGGTCTTGTGGCATGTCCGGGCTCAATCAGTTCAGCCAGGAAGGCTTGCGTTTTTCGAGGAAGGACGCGACGCCTTCGCGTCCTTCGCTTGAGGCGCGGATGTGGGCGATGCGTTCGGCGGTATCGACCAGCAGCGCGCTGTCGACCGTCTTGCCGGTCACGTCGCGCACCAGCACCTTGGCTTCGCGCACCGCGTTCGGGCTGCTGGTGACGAGCGCCTTGACGATCGCCTCGACGTGGGCGTCGAGCGCGTCGGCGCCGACGACATCGTGCACGAAGCCGATCCGGTGCGCTTCCTGGGCCGTGAATTTTTCAGCGGTCAGGAAGTAGCGCCGCGCGGCGTTTTCGCCCATCGCCTTGATCACATACGGCGAGATGGTGGCTGGGATCAGGCCCAGCTTGACTTCACTGAGGCAGAAGCAAGCGGCGCTGGTTGCGACCGCGATATCGCAGGCGGCGACCAGGCCCATGCCGCCGGCATAGCAGTCGCCCTGGATCTTGGCCACCACCGGCTTCGGGCACAGGTAAATGGTGCGCAGCATGTCGGCCAGCTTGCCGGCATCTTCGGCGTTTTCGGCGTGCGAGTAGCCCGCCATTTTCTTCATCCAGTTCAGGTCGGCGCCGGCGCAGAAGGCCGGGCCGTTGGCGGCCAGTACGATGGCGCGCACCTCGTCGTTACGCCCCAGTTCATTAAAAGCCAGCGACAGCTCGGCGATCGTGAATTCATTGAAGGCGTTGCGCACGTCGGGGCGGTTCAAGGTCACGGTGGCGACCTTGCCGGCGATCGAGACGTCGAGGGTTTCGTAGTTCATGTGCAGTCAGTCCTTACATGCGGAAGACACCGAACTTCGTGTCTTCGATTTCGGCGTTCAGCGCCGCCGACAGGCCCAGCCCCAGCACCATGCGGGTGTCGGCCGGGTCGATCACGCCATCGTCCCACAGCCGCGCGCTGGCGTAGTAGGGGTGGCCCTGGTGTTCGTATTGTTCCTTGATCGGCTGCTTGAAGGCGGCTTCTTCGTCCGCCGACCACTGGCCACCCTTGCCTTCGATGCCGTCGCGCTTGACCGTGGCCAGCACCGACGCGGCCTGGTCGCCGCCCATCACCGAGATGCGCGCGTTCGGCCACATCCACAGGAAGCGCGGCGAGAAAGCGCGCCCGCACATGCCGTAGTTGCCGGCGCCGAAGCTGCCGCCGATGATGACCGTGAACTTCGGCACCGCGGCAGTGGCCACGGCCGTGACCATCTTGGCGCCGTTGCGGGCGATGCCCTCGTTTTCGTACTTGCGTCCGACCATGAAGCCGGTGATATTTTGCAGGAATACCAGCGGGATCTTGCGCTGGCAGCACAGTTCGATGAAGTGGGTGCCCTTGAGCGCCGACTCCGAGAACAAGATGCCGTTGTTGGCGATGATGCCAACCTTGACGCCGTAGATGTGGGCGAAGCCGCAGATCAGCGTGGTGCCGTAGCGCGCCTTGAATTCGTCGAAATCGCTGCCGTCGACAATGCGCGCGATCACTTCGCGCACATCGAACGGCTTGCGGGTGTCGACCGGGATCACGCCGTACAGTTCTTCGGACGGGTATTTCGGCTCGCTAGACTCGCGCAAGGCCATTTGCTGGGGCTTGGTGCGGTTCAGGTTCGACACGATGGTGCGCGCCAGCGACAGCGCATGCAAATCGTTCTGCGCCAGGTGGTCGACCACGCCCGACAAACGGGTGTGCACGTCGCCGCCGCCCAGGTCTTCGGCGGTGACGACTTCACCGGTGGCCGCTTTCACCAGCGGCGGGCCGCCCAGGAAAATCGTGCCCTGCTCTTTCACGATGATCGATTCGTCGCTCATGGCCGGCACGTAGGCGCCGCCGGCGGTGCACGAACCCATCACCACGGCGATCTGCGGGATGCCCTTGGCCGACAGGTTGGCCTGGTTGAAGAAGATGCGCCCGAAATGGTCGCGGTCGGGGAACACGTCGTCCTGGTTGGGCAGGTTGGCGCCGCCCGAATCGACCAGGTAAATGCATGGCAGATTGTTCTGGTCGGCGATTTCCTGCGCGCGCAAGTGCTTCTTGACCGTGATCGGGTAATAGGTGCCGCCCTTGACGGTGGCGTCGTTACAGACGATCACGCATTCCTGGCCCGACACGCGGCCAATGCCGGTGATGATGCCGGCCGCGGGGGCCGCGCCGTCGTACATTTCGTAGGCGGCCAGCTGGGAAAATTCGAGGAAAGGGGTGCCCGGATCGAGCAGCATCTGCACGCGGTCGCGCGGCAGCAGCTTGCCGCGCGCGACGTGCTTGGCGCTGGCAGCGGCGCCGCCGCCGGCCGCCATCGCCGACACTTTGGCGCGCAGGTCGTCGACGATGGCTTGCATGGCCGCCGCGTTGGCTTTGAAGTCATCGCTGCGCGGATTGAGTTTGCTGTCGATTTGAGGCATTGCGATCCTTCTTATTAGTCCGGGAAACTGCCGTCCACGTAAAACCAGCGCGCCACGCCGTCGGCCTGCGCGCGCACGAAGCGGCTGATTTCGTGGATGCGGTGGGCACGGCCGTTGATCTTGTAGCGCGCGACGAATTCTACGGTATCGGCGTCTTGTGATTCTTGCAATTCTGCTTTACGTTGACGTAAACGTAAAGTAGATTCTACCTGAAGTCCCAGCCACTGTAATCTTTCGTTTTCCTGCACGATGGGCTCGGCCGGGAGGGTGCGCGGGTCCCAGGTGGCGCGCAGGTAGGCCTCGTTGCGCTGGGTGTAGGCGGTGTAGCGCGAGCGCATCAGCGCTTCGGCCGTGGGCGGCACTGCCGCGCCCGACAGGTAGGGGCCGCAGCAGGTGGCCAATGACGGGCCGCCACAGGGGCAGGTGGATGGTTGGGGCATGGGCTGGTTCATGGTGGAATCTTGCAATTATCCGCCATATCGCGATGCGGGGGAGCATGGAGCGGGTTGCCTGTTTTCGAGGCAGCCGCCCAGGTCAGCGCGGCTGCAGCCTGACCAGCTCGATCTCGAACAGCTTTGGCCAGAGCTTGCCGGTCACAAACAGCCGGTGCTGCTTGCTGTCGTAGGCGATGCCGTTCAGGACCGCGTCGACGTTGGTGGTGCCGCGCAATGCCGGCACCAGCAGCGTGCGCAGGTCGATCCAGCCGGTCACGTGGCCGGACGCCGGGTCGATCCGGGCGATCACATCGGTGCCCCATACATTGGCGAACAATTCGCCGTCGACCCATTCGAGCTCGTTGAGGCGGTCGATCGGCGTGCCGTCGGCCGTCACCTGGAAGCGCCGCACTTCCTTCAATGCCGGATTCAGCACGCGGATGAAGGACGTGCCGTCGCTCATATACAGCTGGCGGTCGTGGCTGGTCAGCCCCCACCCTTCGCCGGTGTAGCTGAAGCGCTTTTTCAGCTGGAATGTCTTGAGGTCGAACACGAAGCCCAGCTCCGTGGTCCAGGTCAGCCCGATCAGGTTGCCATCGATGTCGGCGATGCCCTCGCCGAACAGCTCGGCCGGGAGGTCCTTCTTCTGCAGGATTTTGCCGGTGGCCAGCTCGACCTTGCGGATGCTGGACTGGCCTTTCATGCCGGTGCTCTCGTACAGGAAGCCATCCTTGTAAACCAGGCCCTCCGTGAACGCGGTCGCGTCATGCGGATAACTGTTCTTGACGACGAAGCCGTAGACCGGCATGGCGGCCTGGGCCGCGCTCCACCCAAACAGGGAGCACAGAAGGAGGCGTGCTGCGTATTTTTTAAACATGCGTTTTTCTTGACGGGAAAAATGCAATGATACCGCCAGCCGGGCCGAGTGACCGAATTACGATCGTGGCGGCGCCGGCTTGCCGCTCATTGCATCGGCCAGCATGCGCGCCGAGCCGCACGCCAGCGTGAAGCCGAGCGCGCCATGCCCCACGTTCAGCCACAGCTTGGGATAGCGCGTGGCGCCGATGATCGGCGCGCCGCCCGGCGTGGCCGGCCGCAGCCCGGCCCAGGTGGAAAGCTGATCATAGTCGGCCGCGCGCGGCATGGTCGCGCGCACCTGGCGCAGCAGCGCGGCCACCCTTTGCGGATCGATGCGGGTATCCTCGCCGACGATATCGGCCATCGCGGCGACCCGCAACTGGTCGCCGATGCGCGCATACAGCACCTTGCGCTCGAAATCGGTCACGCTGATCTCGGGCCCCAGGTCGGTGGCGCGGATCGGCGCGGACAGGCTGTAGCCCTTGATCGGATACAGCGGCAGATAGATGCCGGCGCTGGCCGCCAGCGTGCGGCTCTGGATGCCAGCCGCCAGCACGAAGGCGTCCGCGTTCATCACGCCGGCGCTGGTGGCCAGGCCCCGTATCTGTCCGCCCGCGCAAACGAAGCCGCTGGCCTCGGCATGGACGATGCCGTTGAAGCGCGCATGCGCGGCCAGCCGCACCGCCAGCGCTTCGCAGAAGGCGTGGCAGTCGGCCACCGCCTCGCCGCCGTTGAAGATGCCGCCGGCGAGGGCGTCTTCGGCCGCGGCCAGCGCAGGCTCGAGCGCCACGCACCCGGCCGCCGACAGCACCTCGCGCGCATTGCGGGCATCGGGCCGCGCCAGGGCCGCATCGAGGCTTTTTTGCGAGCGGTACACCACCAGCTTGCCGGCCTCGCGCCATGCAAACAGCGCCTTCGGCATGTCCAGCTGCGCCATCGCGACCCGGCTCAATTCGCCCAGTTCAAGCAGTTGGATGGTGGTCTTGCGGTTGATATCGGCGCGGCAGTGCGCCAGGAACTGGGCCAGCCAGCGCCACTGGCGCAGGTCGGCCTCGGGCCGGAAGCGCAGCGGTCCATTCGATTGCAGCATCCACTGCAGCGCCTTGAACGGCACGCCGGCGTCGGCCAGCGGCGCCACATAGCGGTAGCTGAGCTGCCCGCCGTTGCAAAAACTGGCCCCGGTGGCCACGTCCGGCGCGCTTTCGAGCAGCGTCACGCCGAAGCCGGCTTCGAGCAGCCACCAGGCCGACGCCAGGCCGATCACGCCGCCGCCGATGACGATTACCTGGCGCACGATGCGCTTTCCATATTCATGTGTTCCCTTTGAACTTGGCCCCTATCAGCAGCATACCGCCTGCGTGCCAGCGCGGCCTGTGAACCGGTGTTTGGAACGGTTTCATCGCCCCAAAAGCACTCTTTTTTGCAGGATTGACCAAAAACACGGCTTTCAAGGCCAAGCCGCGCAGTAGAATGCGGGCACGGTTTCCGTGAATTTGATGGCCGCATGTCCCGTGCGGCGCCCCATTCAGATTACACTCCAACCTGTCGCCCGCAGAGCGGGACAGTGCAGCACAATGAACCAGAGCGGAACGGAATGAGCGATACCAGCACCGAATTCAAAGCCGATTTGAACGATAATTCACCACTCTACATGCAGGTGGCGCGCAAGCTGATCCTGGATGTGCGCGAAGGCCGCTACCAGGTTGATCAGGCGCTGCCGTCCGAGCGGCTGCTGTCCGAGCAGCTCGACGTGTCGCGCGTAACCGCCCGCAAGGCCATCGACCAGCTGGTCGAACAGGGCCTGGTGGTGCGCCGCCGCGGCTCGGGCAACTATGTGGCGCCGCGCATCGAGCAGCCCCTGTCGAACCTGTCCAGCTTCTCCGAACAATTGCAGCAGCGCGGCTACAAGCCCGGCTCGCAGTGGCTCAGCCGCTCGCTGGTGGTGGCATCCGCCGATGAACAGCTGAGCCTGGGCCTGTCGCCGAATACCCGTGTGGCGCGCCTGGAACGGCTGCGCATGGCCGACGACATCGTCATGGCCTACGAGGTCAGCGTGATCCCGGCCGCCGTGCTGGCGCGTCCCGAAGCGGTCGGCAATTCCCTGTATGAACACCTGGCCCTGAGCGGTCACATGCCGGTGCGCGCGCTGCAGCATATCCGTGCGATGAATGCCTCGGCGACCCTGGCCGGCCAGCTTGGCGTGCCGGTCGGACAGGCAGTCCTGTTCATCACCCGCGTTGGCTACCTCGAGTCGGGCCAGGCGGTTGAGCTGACCCATTCGTATTGCCGCAGCGATCATTACGATTTCGTTGCAGAGATGCGCCGCGTCACTTGATGCTTTAGCAGTACACTGGTGGTATCGGAACAAAGCAGACAGCGATGTTAAAAACCGAAACGCCAGACCAACGCCACGCCGATCTCGACCTGTACCCGACCGCAGAACTGGTCGCCGTGCTGATCGATGACCAGGTCAATGCCGTCAACGCCGTTCGCGCCGCCGCGCCGGCCATCGCACGCGCGGTCGGCGCCGCACTGGCGCGCATCGAGGCGGGCGGGCGCCTGATCTATGTCGGTGCCGGCACCTCGGGCCGGCTCGGCGTGCTCGACAGCGTCGAACTGTACCCCACGTTTTCCTGGCCGCATGAGCGCGCGCTGGCCCTGCTGGCCGGGGGCAACGACGCCATGTTCACCGCCGTCGAAGGCGCCGAGGACGATGCCGCCCAAGGCGCGGCCGACCTGCGCCAGTACAATCCCGGCGCCAACGACGTGGTGCTGCTGCTGGCCGCGTCGGGCGCCACACCGTATGTGCTGGGCGCCCTGCGCGCCGCGCGCGAGGCCGGCGCGCTGGCGATCGGCTTCGCCAACAATGTCGACGCGCCGGTGGTGGCCGAGGCCGATATCGGCATCACCCTCGACACCGGTTCCGAAGTGATCTCGGGCAGCACGCGCCTGAAAGCGGGCACCTCGCAGAAAATTGCACTGAATGCCTTTTCGAGCGCGTTGATGGTGCGTTTGAACAAGGTTTATGGCAACCTGATGGTAGACTTGAAGCCAACCAACGCCAAGCTGGTGCTGCGCGCGGTCCGCCTGACGATGTTTGCCACGGGCGCCGATGAACAAGCAGCGCGCGACGTGCTGGAACAATGCGATTTCCACGTCAAGGTCGCCATCGTGGCCCTGACCAAAAAAACCAGTATCGACCAGGCCAGGGGGCTGCTCGAGGCGTCGCGCGGCAGCGTGCGCCAGGCGCTAGCGACATAGCGGAACAGTTCCCGGTACTGCGTTGAGTGCGAAAGTATCAATGCAAAAACCGAACGCAAGCAATCCGTGGTCGTGGATCCCCACCCTGTACTTTGCCCAGGCTATTCCGTACGTCGCTGTCATGGTGCTGGCCAGCGTCATGTACAAGGACTTCGGTATCAGCAATGATAACTTCGCCTTCTATACCAGCTGGTTGTATTTGCCGTGGGTGATCAAGCCCTTCTGGTCGCCTTTCATCGACATGTTCCGTACCAAGCGCTGGTGGACGGTGAGCATGCAGTTCATCATCGGCGCGGCGCTCGCTTCCGTGGCACTGACGACCCAGTTGCCCTCGTTTTTTCAGATCAGCCTGGCCATATTCTGGCTGATGGCGTTCAGTTCAGCCACGCATGATATTGCGGCTGACGGCTTCTACATGCTGGCCCTTCCGCAGCACGAACAGGCCGCGTTCGTGGGCGTGCGCAGTACCTTCTATCGCCTTGCCAATATTGCCGGCCAGGGCGGCCTGGTCTACCTGGCCGGCAAGCTGACGGAGCGCACCCACGATGTTGGCTACGCCTGGTCCGTGGTAATGGTCGTGGCCGGCGGCATGTTCCTGTCGATGTGGGCGTATCACTTCTTCATCCTGCCCAGGCCCGCAGCTGACCACGCCGTGGTTCAGGGTGACAACTACATCCAGGAATACTTCGCGACTATCTGGTCGTTTTTCAAGCGCAAGGACATCCTGGTGGCGCTCGCTTTCATCCTGACCTTCCGCCTCGGTGAATCGCAGCTGATCAAGATGGTGATCCCCTTCATGAAGGATCCGCTCGCGCAAGGCGGCCTGGGCCTGTCGACGGCGCAAGTGGGCCAGGTATATGGCGGGGTCGGGGTGTTGTTCCTGACCTTGGGCGGCTTGCTAGGCGGCTACGTGATTTCGAAAATTGGCCTCAAGCGCGCCTTGTGGCTGATGGTATTTGCGGTGCACGTGCCGGACCTGGTATTCGTGTTCCTGTCTCACCAGCTGCCGCACAACATCGAGCCGATATTCACATGGGAAGTGCAGGGTCCGCTTTCGTTCCTGTCCATCCATCTGACACACGGCATTGCCGTGATCTCAGGCTGCATTGCTCTTGAACAGTTCGGCTACGGCTTCGGCTTTGCCGCGCTGCTGATGTACATGATCATGCTCGCCGACGGTGAACACAAGACCGCCCATTACGCGATCTGCACCGGCTTGATGGCCTTGGGAATGATGGTGCCGGGTATGTACAGCGGACGCATCCAGGAATACTTGGGCTATGAGAATTTCTTCGTCTACGTCTGCCTGATGACCTTGCCCGCATTTGGGATGGCCGCACTGATCAAGATTGATCCGGAATTCGGGAAAAAGCCCGCCAAATGAGCAGCATCCCAGTGCGCCTCTCGTCGCTGGACGCGTTCCGCGGGTTCACCATCGCCGCCATGGTGCTGGTGAATAATCCGGGCGACTGGTCCCATCTGTACCGCCAGCTGGAACACGCAGAGTGGAACGGCTGGACCTTCACCGACTGGATCTTTCCGTTCTTCCTGTTCATCGGCGGCGTGTCGATGGCGTTGTCGCTGGGGCGGCTGGCCGAGGCCGGCGCCCACAAGCCGGCGCTGCTGGCCAAGCTGGCCAGGCGGGCCGGGCTGATCTTCCTGGTCGGCTACGCGCTGAACCTGATTCCCCACTTTAATTTTGGCGCGGTGCGCATACCGGGCGTGCTGCAGCGCATTGCCCTGTGCACCCTGCTGGCTGCGCCCATCGTCGTGTATTGCGCGTGGCGCGCGCAAGTGGCGTGGATCGCCGCCCTGCTGGCCCTCTACAGCGTGCTGATGCTGTGGGTACCGGTGCCGGGCATCGGCGCCGGCGTGCTCGAACCGGGCAAGGACTTTGGCGCTTATATCGACCGGTTGCTGCTTGACGGCCACCTGTGGTCGCATTCGAAGACCTGGGATCCGGAAGGCCTGGTCAGCAGCCTGCCGGCCGTGTGCAGCCAGTTGATCGGCGTGCTGGCCGGGCGCTGGCTGCTGTCGGGCCATGGCCAGGCGGAAAAAACCGTGTGGATGCTGCTGGCCGGTTTGCTGCTGCTGTGGCTGGGCGCCATCCTCGACGTGATCCTCATGCCGATCAACAAGAGCCTGTGGACGCCCTCGTTCTGCCTGTTCATGAGCGGCTGGGCGCTGCTGCTGTTTGCGGCGTTTTACTGGCTGCTGGACGCCAATCCCCATGCGCAGGTGCGGGCTATCGCGGCGCGCTGGAGCTTGCCGTTCATCATCTACGGCATGAATGCGCTGTTCATCTTCGCCTTCTCCGCGCTAGTGGCAAAAATGCTCGGATTTATCAAATTTTCCCAGGCGGATGGCAGTACCATCTCGCTCGGCGCATTGTCGTATGCGCCGCTGCGCGCACTGGACATCGGCCCAGTGAACAGCTCTTTGCTTTATGCTCTGTTGTTCAACGCGGCCATGTTCGCCGTCGCATGGTTTATGTGGCGCAATAAATGGGTCGTCAAAGTTTAATTGAGGATTGGTTTTGCAGCCTAATTTGAAGAAACGCGCCTTCGCGCTGGCCGCTGTGTTGACGCTCGGTGGCCTGGTCGCCAGTTGCACCCCGGTCGCGCCGCTGGTCGTGCCGGTGGCCAACAAGCCACCGCTGCCGCATACCCCGCCGACGCCGGGCGGCACCGAGCTGACGCCGCCGCCCGCCCCGCGCGAGTTTCGCGCCGCGTGGGTATCGACCGTGGCCAATATCGACTGGCCCAGCAAATCGAACCTGAGCGCGGCCCAGCAACAGGCCGAGGCGATCGCCATCCTCGACCGTGCCAAGGCGATGAACCTGAACGCGATCGTGCTGCAGGTGCGCCCGAGCGCCGACGCGATCTATGCGTCCGAGATCGAACCGTGGTCCGAATACCTGAGCGGCGCGCAGGGCCGCGCGCCGCAGCCGTGGTATGACCCGCTCAAGTTCTGGATCGCCCAGGCGCACGCGCGCGGGCTGGAGCTGCACGCCTGGTTCAATCCGTACCGGGCGCGCCACGCGACGGCCAAGTCGCCCGTGTCGGCGTCGCATATTTCGAAGACCAACCCGTCGGCGGTCAAGGCCTACGGGCGCTTCCTGTGGATGGATCCGGGCGAGGAAGCGGCGTCGAAACAGACGCTGGCCGTGATCCTCGATGTCGTCAAGCGCTACGACATCGACGGCGTCCACATCGACGATTATTTTTATCCGTATCCGATCGAAGCGGGCGGCGGACCGGAAGGCGCGCTCGATGGCGCGGGCGGCGGCAAGCCGGAACTCGATTTTCCGGACCAGCCGTCCTGGCAGCGCTATCAGTTCGGCGGCGGCAAACTGGCCAAGGCCGACTGGCGCCGCCAGAACGTCAACCAGCTGATCGAAGCGCTGTACAAGGGCATCCACGCCGAAAAAAGCTGGGTGCGCTTCGGCATCAGCCCGTTCGGCCTGGGCCGGCCCGACCGGCGCCCGGCCGGCATCGTCGGTTTCAGCCAGTACGACAAGCTGTACGCCGACGCCGAGACCTGGCTCGAAAACGGCTGGCTCGATTATCTGTCGCCGCAGCTGTACTGGCCGATCGCCCAGGCGCCGCAAGCCTACGGCGTGCTGCTCGACTACTGGCTGGCGCAGAATCGCCAGGGCCGACATATCTGGCCGGGGCTGTACACCAGTCGCATCGGCGCGCCGACCAAGGCCTACGCGGCCGACGAGATCGTGCAGCAGATCGGCTTGACGCGCAGCCGGCCCAAGGCCGACGGCCACGTGCACTTCAGTATCGCGGCCCTGATGGATAACCGCCAGGGCATCAGCGACCAGCTCAAGGCCGGCCATTACGCCGTGCCGGCGCTGGTGCCGGCCACGCCGTGGCTGGGCAGCGAAGCCCCCGGCACGCCGACGGTCAGCGCCAAGCATGGCGTAAACGTACTGAACATTAAGATTACGCCAGGCCGCGACAACGTCCACTACGCGATCTGGTCGCGCCATGGCGCCGAATGGCGCTTCGCCGTGATCCCGGCCAGCCGGACCGACTGGAGCGTGTCCGACGACGTCAGCGCGGTCGTGCTGAGCGCGGTCGACCGGCTCGGCAACGAAGGCGAACGGGTGTCCGTCTGGAAGGCGGCCGATCCGGTGGTCGCCAAGGTCAAATAGTGGATCCGCACGCAGAACCTGGCGCCTGCCTCGGGCTCGGCATCGATGCCGGCGGCACGTCCACGCGCTGGGCGCTCGCGTCAGGCGACGGCCAGATTCACGCCGAGGGCGCGGTGGGCGGCATGTCGGTGCTGCAGATGGGCAGCGCGGCCGGGCGCGACAGCGTGCATGCGACCTTCCGCGCGCTGGCCCGGGCCGTGCTCGGACACGGGCAGCCGCAGCGCATCCAGGCCGGCCTGACCGGCTTCGGCGGCGACGGCGACCAGTTGCAGCGCTGGCTGGCCGGATTGTTGTCCGTGCCGCTGCGCGCGGTCACGCTGTGCAATGACATCGAGATCTCCTACCTGGCCAGCTTCGCACCGGGCCAGGGCTACCTGGTCTATGCCGGCACCGGCTCGATCGGCGCTTACATCGACGCCGCCGGCCAGTTCCACCGGGCCGGCGGGCGCGGCGTCATGCTCGACGATGGCGGCGGCGGATTCTGGATCGCGCGCGAGGCGTTGCGCCACATTTGGCGCAACGAGGATGAAGAGCCGGGGCGCTGGCGCGCTTCGCCGATGGCGCATGCGGTGTTCGCGCAGATCGGCGGCGACGACTGGGCCCTGTCGCGCCAGTTCATCTACGGCCAGGAACGAGGCGCGGTGGGCAAGCTGGCGCTGGCGGTCGCGGCCAGCGCCGCTGCCGATCCGGTCGCTGCCGCCATCCTGGCCGAGGCCGGACGCGAGCTGGCGCGGCTGGCGCGGGCGCTGGTCGAGCGCTTCGGCGCGCGGCCGGTGGTGCTGGCCGGGCGCGCCGCCGAACTGCATCCGGCCATCCTTGCCGCGATGCGTGCCGCGATGCGTGCCGCGCTGCCGGACGCGACTAGCTTGACGCAAGCGACCGGTCAGGCCCATCATGCAGCGGCACGGATCGCCGCGCGCGCACCCAACTGAAACGACCCACGACCATGAAAATCCTGTTTGCCACCTTGCTGATCGCGTTGCTGAGCGGCTGCGCCACCGTCGACACCACGCCACAGATCGACCGCACGTATACGGCCAAGGGGCAGAGCAGCCGGGTCAAGTTCCTGGTGCTGCACTACACCGTCAGCGACAAGCCGTCATCGCTCAAGATACTGACCGAGCAGGTCGTCAGCGCGCACTACCTGCTGACCGACGACGCGGTGCCGGTGGTGTATGGCCTGGTCGATGAAACGCAACAGGCCAACCACGCCGGCGTATCGTACTGGAAGGGCTATACGCAGTTGAACGCCAGCTCGATCGGCATCGAAATCGTCAACCCCGGCTTCACCAACGGGCCGGATGGGCGCATCTGGTATCCGTTCCCGCAGGCCCAGATCGACCGCCTGATCGTGCTAATCAAGGACATCGTGGCGCGCCACCACATCCCGCCCGAGAACGTGGTTGGCCACGTCGATGTGGCGCCAATCCGCAAGCAGGATCCGGGGCCGATGTTCCCGTGGATCCAGCTGGCGCAGCAAGGACTGGTGCTGTGGCCGGACGGCGCCAAGGTCGCTGCGGCGCGGCCGCAGTACGATCTGCAGCTGCCCGATGTGACCTGGTTCCAGCAGAAGCTGGCGCTGATCGGCTACCTGGTGCCGCTGAACGGCGAGCTCGATACGCCCACCCGCTCGGTGCTCGCTGCGTTCCAGATGAAGTACCGCCCCGCCACCATCGATGGAACACCCGACGCCGAGAGCGCGGCCCTGCTGGACGCGCTGACCGCCGTTGTCAAGAAGGAGTGAGGCGATGCGCCTGCGCCATATCGAGGTATTCCACGCGGTCATGCAGGTAGGGACAATCAGCGGCGCCGCCCAGGTGCTGCACATTTCGCAGCCGGCGGTGACCAAGGTGCTGCAGCACGCCGAACTGCAACTGGGGATGCTGCTGTTTGAACGGGTGCGCGGCAAGCTGGTTCCGCGCCCCGAGGCGCACCGCCTGTTCATTGAAACCGAAAAACTCAATCGCGACTTGCAGGGCATCCGGCGCCTGGCCGCCAGCCTCAAGGAACGCGCGGTGGAAACTGTGCGGCTGGTGGCGACGCCGACCATTGCCGTCAACGTGATGCCCGCCGCAATGAGCCTGTGGCGACGCGACTTTCCGCAGACGCGCTGTGAACTGGCGACCCACCACACCAGCGAAATCGTCAACACGCTGCGCCTTGGCGAAGCCGACCTGGCGCTGTCGCTGCAGGACCCGCGCCATCCTGGCATCCTGGCCGAGCCGATCGCCGAGGGCGTCATGACGGTGCTGGCGCCGCGCGGCAGCTGGAGCGATGCCGAAGCCGGGCAGCCGGTCGGCGCGGACGGTTTGAGCGGCGCGCTGATCGGCCAAGCCGACGATGACGCGCTGGGCGAGCTGGTGGTGGCCGCCTGCGAAGAGCAAGGCGTGCATCCGATGTTTGGCACGGTGGTGCAGACCTGCCAGATCGCCCGCGCGCTGGTCGAAGCGGGGATCGGGATGGCGGTGGTCGATCCGTTCAGCGCGTCGGCGGCGCAGGACGACAAGGTGCAGCGCCGTCCATGGGCGCCTGCCATTCCGGTTCAGCTGTTCCCGCTGACGGCGAACCACGCGCCGCTGTCGCACGGAGCGCGCGTGCTGGCCAGCAGCATCGGCCAGGTGGCCAGGAGATGCCTCGCGTGAGCCAGGTGCTGACCAGCGAGAATATCGGCGCGTGCGCAGACTTCCGGCACTTGTCGACGATCGCCGGGATTGCCATCGATTTGCGTTACGCGACGCCGCATAATTTTGTCGGACGTGATTTGTATTCGCCATTCGACTGCGCCTGGCTGCACCGCGACGCGGCCGCCGCGCTGGAACAGGTGGTGGCGTGGCTGGCGCTGCGGCGGCCAGGTTGCACGGCGCTGATCCTCGACGCGGTGCGTCCGCAGCGGGTGCAGGAACAATTGTGGGCTGCGCTGGAAGGGACCGGACTGCAGATGTACCTGGCCGAACCGGTGCGCGGCTCGATCCATTCGTTCGGCATGGCACTCGATATCACGCTGCTCGATGAACGCGGCAATGAGCTCGACATGGGTACCGGCTTTGACGACCTGACCGAGCGTTCGCAGCCGGGCATGGAGCAGGAGTTGCTCGTGCGCGGCGAGATCACGCAGATGCAGATCGGCCATCGCCAGCTGCTGAGAGATGCGATGGCGCAGGCTGGATTTGCCGGCATCAGCAGCGAATGGTGGCACTACGATTTCGGCGACCGCGAGCAGGTGCGCCGCGGTTACAAGCGCGTTATGTAATTCGCAGGTGCTGCTGGGATTTTGCGTCAGGCGCGCCACGTACTTGAGTGTGCCGCGCGGTCTGCTCATGCGGTCGTGTAAGTGCGCGTTCTCTTTGATCGAGGAGCGCCAGTTCCGATTCTGTAGTTGAATACGGGCACCTGATCGTGTACCTGTTCGAGCAACTTCCGTGGTCTGTCAGACGCAACGCTTCTTCTCCTTTTTAAGAAGTGATATTGGAAAACATGGGGACTTTGCCAGGGAAGTTTTTTGATGGGCGCCGGGTCATGCGTCATACTTTGTCCGAATATTGCGTTGAAAGTAACGCACACTTAACGTTGAGCCTCTTAAAATCTTGACCATCATTTCCGTTCGAATTGAGCGATTCGTCGACGACCATTTTCCTGGGTTGGTTGAATGCCGCCTAGTCGATGCACTGGGGGAGGCACACGTTTTCATCGAAAAAGTGCCTATCGTCAGCTCTGATGACCTCTGTTCAAATAGTGAATATCCCCAGCTGGGCGCTATCAGGTGCGAGGTTGAAGCCGAATTGACCGACGAACTTGGGCGCAATTTGTTTCGAGTGAATACAATGAAGCCTTGGTCCATCGAATCTATCGCTGGGATATCATGTTTTCTCGTGCTGGCGTCACAGGTAGTACGGCAATGACGGTTCGTCCAACCCAGCACTCAAGCGGACCGGCCGGTGTGCGGTGCAGGCTTCTGTCTTGGCCCTACCTGTAGCCAACAGGCCTGTAGCTTTGTTGCGCGCTCAGGCAGGCAGTTATTTTGAACGTTGGGCCGCACAAAAAGGGTTCCTGTATGACGTCATTTGTCACTACCGCGTTGAACTATGTTCTCCCATTTACTTTCGCTCTATTGCTCAGCAATGCGGCATTTGCTGAAGGCTCGCTCTGTACTAAATCGGAGCAGGAGATATGGGCTTGCTCTGCGGGGCACAAGCGCTATGCGGTTTGCGCGTCGAACGATCTCAGTGCTTCCGCCGGCTACATGCAGTATCGCGTCATGAAGGGGGGGCATCTGGAGTTGATCTATCCTGCCAAACCTAGCCATCCGAAAGGGCTGTTTTCTTTGAAAACCTTTGGAAGTTCTGCGTCGTTGAGCTTTCGAAACGGTGAATACCAATACACCCTTTATGAGCCACTCGCCGGTCCGGCGAGCATTGATGTGGAGAAGCAGGGAAAATCGATCGGGGGCTTCGCGTGCGCGTCGGCGACAGAAGGTCTGACGCTCAACTCGACGTTGGATTTGATGTCACGAGTGGGTGTGCGGGACCCGCAATGAAGTTGGCATCCGGGCTCTCCGAGCAAGGTAAAGCAGCATGGCCCGGCGAGGCGCCGTCCCATACGCCGCGCTACGTTCGCACAAGAATTCATCGTTGACCATCGCATGAAGAAACGTACTGGAATTGTTCGCGCCGTAGCCCAATTGACGAGCGTCGACCTGCACGCAATGCCAACCAGGGCACTTCTGGCAAGGCTCGAGCGTCTGCGGATGTGCGAGGAGTCCTTAGGCGCGTCCGATCTGTCTCCGGGAGAGGTAGAGCACGTCGTTGGCATTCTCTTCAAGTCGAGTTCCGAATGGTCAAGAGCGATTGTCGAAGTGAAGGGAGCACTCGCCACTCGAGAGCACGTGCTGCGACCTCCAGGAAAGTCTCGCAACTCGCGCTGAGCCTCGGCCCCATCAAAATTTTCGCGCGGCCAGCCGCTCACGTCATGTTCTTTCCAGATCAAAAGCCTGTTGCTAGTGCGCATGCGCAACTTCCGCCATCCGAAAATGGTGGCACTCTTCCCCCTCCTCTGGCACTATGAACATCCTTACGTAAAAGGCAACGCCAGTGAACCGCCGGGGCAGCCGCTCACCAGAGCGTCAGTGCCGGCCAGCGCCAGCTTGCCTTCTGCCAGTGTAGTGATCCGTAACGGCACCGCAGCGTAGGCGCTTGAATACGGATGAAAATATGGCAGCGGGTGGGAAAACTCTCGCTTAGGTAGCAACAATTTGTTAACGCATGAAGAGGCGACTCTGTTCAATTTTAGTTTATGAAAAATTTCACGGTTCTTTTTTCACTGTTGTTGGGATTCCTTGCGAGTGGCACATGCAGTGCTGCCGCAAGCACCTGCCAGCCCGGCTGCGCGGACGACAAGCGCGAATGCCGCGACTTTGCGCAGCGTGAGGACAAAAAAGAAAACAGTCCGCTCGCGATGATGAATGAAGCACTTCCCCACATACGCTATTCAGGCGATGCCAGGGGCCGTTCAATCGACGTGCGGGCCGCTGAACGGCGCGATTTCGAGAGCCGGCGGATGGAGCGCACCCGCGTCTGCGAAGACAAATACATGAAATGCGTCCGCGTTTGCACGGGGCCGGCGGTCGAGGTTCAATCGCCCAGCGTGGTGCTTAAGCGTCAAGGCGAACTGTAGTTCTCAGTGGACCGCAGGCTCGTTATAACTTGAAAGGCCGCTGTGTCTCCCAACACCAAATCACGACTTCTTGGCCTTCTGATCTTCGCAATTGGCGCCGGCGGCACGGCGCTTAACTGGTATTCCGTTCTTGTTGAGGGCCGCTACTCCGAGAAGGCCAGCTTTCTCTTTCCGTTTTTTGCTTGCCTCGGTTTGTCGATGATGATCTATCCGTTAAGTAAGGCCGAAAGCCTTGCAAAATATGGCTCCGAGCAGATCCCGTGGGCGCACATTCCGATGGGCCAGAAGGTGCTGATACTTCTCGGTGTCGTGTTTGGCGCCTTGCATTGGGCCTTCTTTAGTGGGCACGTTTTACGCTAGCGCCAGCACCGCAAGGACTTTGTCGGCACAGATCCTCGGCCCCAATCTCAGGCGTTCGCTGCCTCAGGCAGAGCTCCAAGTGCATCTACAGTTTGCCTTGATTTTCAATCATAATGCACCTACAATTTGCTTATGGTGACCTTCGACGAAACCAAGCGCCAGGCGAACATTGTCAAACACGGCATTGATCTGGCGGTACTGACTGGTTTCTTTGATGGTGACTTGCTGACCCGTGAAGATGCGCGCGAGGCTTATGGCGAGTTGCGTTTCCAAAGCATTGGCTGGCACATGGATGAAATGCTGTTTGTTGTCTGGACGTCCGGCGACAACGACTGGCCCCATATTATTTCGGCACGAAAGGCGAAAAAACATGAACACGAAGCGTGGGCACGTTTCTGTAAATGATGCTCCGACTATTAAACAGGACGATTGGAATGATGCTTTTGTCACCCATTCAGCAGACGAACTGCGCAAAGTGGTTGCCGCGCGTCGCGCTCGTGGGCCAAACAAACGTCCAACCAAAGAGCAAGTCGCAGTGCGATACAGTCCTGAGGTGCTTGCCTATTTCCGGGCTACTGGCGCGGGCTGGCAAACCCGCATGGATGAAGCTTTGCGCGAGTATGTGGCGCAACAGCAGGCGACGTAGCTTCCCACCCGACGAAGAAACCCGGGATGTGTGGGTGCGATAATTTTCAAATGGGGAGCTCGCCTTTTCGGAAGGCCCCTTCAAGGAGTGAAAGCCCAACTGGCGCGCGAATGCCAGTGCTATTGTGAACTGGACGCAAAGGCGCGTAGGCCGCGGTCGTAACTGACCGTCAGCAGTTCCCACTGGTGCCCATCCGGTTCATTGAAGTAGACAATGCTGCCGCCGTGTTGCGTGTTGACCAGCGCATCAACCGGGCCGTGTACATTGCCGCGAAACGCTATCCCGGCCGCCTTGATGCGCGCGAGGATCGCATCGAATTCCTCCTGTCCGACCCGGAAGGCGTAATGGATCGCCGGCAGCGGCTCGCTCCACGTATCGAAATCGAGCGTCAGGCCGTCGTTAACATACACCGGCGCGAACGGGCCGATGCCGGACTCGGACCAGGGCACGTCGAGCAGCTGCGCCAGCAGTTTTGCCGACGCGATCTTGTCGCGCGCGGGAATCATCACATGGTCGAGTTTGATGCTCATGGCGTGCTCCTTTGATCACTGTTGGACATGACTATCGCGCAAAGTTCGTCATGCATGAATGTGAAAGCGCTTTCAAGAACGCGTCAAGTTGCCGCCGCCAAACGAACGTTATTCCAGCGGCATGGTAGAGGGAAAACCACGCAAGTAAACGGTTGACAGCGCTTTCACAAGGCGCGTATATTTACAAAATGGAAGCGTTCCCACAATTATCTGAAGAGCACGTCACCCTCGACCTGATTGCGCGCGAGGCCGGCGTGTCGCCGAGCACCGTGTCGCGCATCCTCAACGGCAGCGCCAGGGTCAGCGACACCAAGCGGGTGGCGGTCGAGGACACAATCGCGCGCTTCAATTTCCAGCCCAACCTGATGGCGCGCAGCCTGGCGATGGGCCAGACCTACACCATCGGCGTGCTGACCCAGTTCATCGAAAGCCCGTTCTATGGCGAGGCGCTGCGCGGCATTGAGGATGCGCTGGCCGGCACGCCCTACTCGCCGCTGTTCGTCAGCGGCCATTGGAACCTGAAGAAGGAAGAAGCGCGCATGCGCCTGCTGCAGGCGCGCCGCGTCGACGGCGTCATCATCCTCACCGGGCGATTGTCGGACCAGCAGCTGCTCAAATACGCGCAGCGGCTGCCGATCGTGGTCACCGGGCGCAACCTGAGCGCACCGAAGCTGGCCAGCGTCGCCATCGACGACTACGGTGGCGCGTACGATGCGACCAAGCACCTGATCGATCTTGGCCATACCCGCATCGCCTTCATCACCGGCCCGGACGACCATCCGGACGCCATCGAACGGCTGCGCGGCTACCAGACCGCGTTGCACGACGCCGGACTCGAATGGGTGCCGGAGCTGATCCTGCCTGCCGATTTCCTCGAGTCCGGCGGCATGCTGGCGATGCACCGGCTGCTCGAATCGCGCCAGAATTTCACCGCGGTGTTTGCGGCCAACGACCAGATGGCGTACGGCGCCCGGCTGGCGCTATACCGCCGCAATATCCGCGTGCCCGAAGACATTTCGCTGGTCGGCTATGACGACCTCCCCAATTCCACGTACTCGATGCCACCGCTGACCACCGTCCGGCAGCCGGTGTACGACATCGGCAGGCTGGCGGCGCTGGCCATGCTCAAACTGATCGCGGGCGAAGCGGCCGATATCGCCGCGCCGCCGCTTGAACTTGTAGTCCGGGAGTCGACGCGGCGCGTGCGCCGCTAACGCCACTCCTTCGTTGGTCCGTTCGCGTTTCACACGCTTTTTTTCGCATGCCATCACGGCAGGCCAGGCCGCGCCTTGGCCAATCGCCCGCCACATGAACAAGGAGTCCATCACGCAGACCTTACGCACGCCAGTCAGGACAATCATCCAATAACAGTAAAAATACGGAGACAAAAACATGTTTAGCAATTTCAAGGATCACTACCGAAGGCTGCTGTTCACCTTCGCCGCGATGCTGATGCTGGCCCTGGGCCAGTCGGCACGCGCGGCTGATTACACGGCAGGCATCGACAATATCAACGGCGCCGCCACGCTCTGGTTCCAGGGTGCGTCGATCACGCAGAGCATCGCCCATTACAACGTCAACGGCGGCGCGCAGCAGAACGTCGTCATGGTCTACAACACGGGCCGCGCGCGCTATGAACTGGGCGTGCCGGCGGCGGTCGGCCAGACCGTCAATTTTTCGTTCACGTATACCAAGAGCGGGCTGGCCTACGACTCGCCGGCCGGCTCCGCGCTGGTGCCGTCGGCGGTCGATCCGGGCAAGGTCGCCACGCCGGTGTTCTCGCTGCCGTCCGGGTCCTACAGCGGCACCCAGCAAGTGACGGTCAGCAGCGCGACCGCCGGCGCCACGCTGCAGTGTTCCGTCAACGGCGGCGCGCAGGCCGTCTGCGCGAACCCGATCACGGTTGCCGCGACTGCCACCATCACGGCTTACGGCACCAAGGCGGGTCTGACCAATTCCGACACGGCCAGCGCCAGCTATACCATCGGCGCCATCGACAGCGGCTTCACGCAGGGCGTGGCCGACAACGGCAGTTCCGTCACCGTCTGGTTTGCGCGCACGCCCAAGTCGGACTGGGTCGACATCCACTACACGCTCAATGGCGGCGGCCAGCAGAATGTCGCCATGGCCTATAACGGCACCCGCTACGAAGTGGTTGTTCCGGTGGCGCCCGGGGCGGCCGTGGCATTGGCCTACAGCTTCACCTATATGACATCGACCGGCGCACGCGACGCGACCGGCTTGAGCTGGAACCGCAGTGTCAACACCGGCACCGTGGCCACGCCGACCATTTCGCCCGCAGGTGGCGCGTTTACCAGCGCGCAGAATGTCACGCTGGCCAGCAGCACGGCGGGCGCCGAGATTCGATACACCCTGGACGGATCGACCCCTGCAGCCGTATCGAGTTTGTATGGCGGCGCGTTCAGCGTGGCCGCGCCGGGTGCGACGGTCAAGGCGATCGCGCTCAAGAGCGGCATGAACAATTCGGCGGTGGCATCGGCCGTGTTCACGATCACCCAGGTGCAGGCAGTGGCCACGCCGGTGTTTTCGCCGGCCGGCGGTACATACGCGTCGGCGCAATCGGTGCGGCTGTCGAGCGCCACCGCCGGCGCCGCGATCTACTACACGGTCAACGGCGCGGCGCAGCAGCTGTATTCGGACGCAACGCCGATTTCGGTGGCCGCCACCGGCACACTGACGGCCGTGGCGAAAAAGAGCGGCATGAGCGATTCGGCGTCCGCGTCGGTCAGCTACACGATCACCATCGTCAGCGGCGACACCTTCACCCAGGGCGTTTCCGAAGACGGCGCCACGGCGCGCATCTGGTTCGCGCCGGCCTGGACGCCGACCACGGCCATCGCCCATTCCTACGTCACCGGCAAGGATGGCGCGAAGGGTGCGCAGCGCGACGAAAACATGACGTTTGACGGGACGCTAAAGCGCTGGTTCGCGTCGGCCATCAGCCCTGTCGCAACGGGCTCCACGATTTCGTACATGTTCACCTACTCCGCGCCGACCGGCGGCAACAAGGACAGCGCCTGGTACAACTACGTGATTTGCGGTGACGACGCGCCGGATTCGCCGGCCTGTCCGAGCCCTGTCGCCAAGCCGGTGTTCGCGCCCGCCGGCGGCCTGTATCCGACCCAGCAAAGCGTGACCCTGGCGCTGCCATCGGGGTCGCTTGCCGGCACCAGGATCTACTACACGATCGACGGCAGCGCGCCGACTGTCAACTCGGCGCAGTATGGATCGGCGCTGCTGGTCCAGAGCGCGACGACGATCAACGCCATTGCCGTGCGGCCGGACCTGCAGCAGTCGCGCCGCGCCAGCGCCACCTACGACATTGAAGCGGCTTGCACCCAGACCGCAGGTGGCTGTACGGTTGCGGTGCCAACGCTGTCGCATGCGGCCGGCACCTACGCCACCAAGATCGGCGTCAACATGCTGACCGCCACGCCCGGCGCGACCGTGCACTACACCAAGGACGGCAGCACGCCAACCCGCACTTCGCCGCAGTTCAACGGCGCCGTATGGCTGGCCAAATCGCCGGAGTTCGGCGACACGTTCACGCTCAAGGCACTGGCGACCAAGGACGGCAAGGACTCATCCATCGTGTCGCGCACGTACTCGATTTCGAATAATGCGGAGTCGGCGTGGAACGGCATGACCAGCTTCACGGTAGTCAACGGCACGGCAGGCAAGTACACGGACGACAAGGTCTATTGGCTCATCATCGGCAAGGACTGGATCACCCACGAGTACGTGCGCGCCGATGCGACGGGCCGCTTGATCCCGGTCACCGAAGCAGACAACACGATTCCGGTGCCTGGCCGCGACAAGGGTTATGCCAACTATGCGGTCAGCCTTGCCCAGGCGAAGACGGTGACGATACCGGCAATCGAGTCGGCGCGCATCTACATGAGCGTCGGCAAACCGGTGCTGGTGCAGATCAACCGCGACATCAACGGCAGGACAGGCTATGCGGGTCCGGATTTGGAAAACAGCACCGATCCGAACCTGAATACGACGTTCGACTTCGGTGAATTCAACATCAACCGGCCGCGTCCGGGCAGCGACTATCCGGGCATCTTCGTCAACACCAGCCGGGTCGACATTTTCGGCTTTCCGCTGAAGCTGCGGGTGACCGGGCTTGATGGCTACGATGCGACGGTTGGCGAAACGCTGGCCGAAACACGTGATGAATTGTTCGCGCGCTTCACGCTGGAGACGCCGTCCGAATTCGGCGGGCTGGCCAAGGCACCGTATGCGCCGTACCGCATCATGGCGCCGGCGCACGGCACCTTCAACGATGGCCTGAACGTCACGACCGGCGCGCAGGACAAGCCGCGCGGCGAGAATGCCGCTTATCTCGATGCCTATATCAGCGACATCTGGAACAAGTACCGCAACGAGAACCTGGTGCTCAAAGTGGGCGACTGGCCGACCTTCACCGGGCGGGTCGGGCTGGACGATGTGTTCACCTTCACCGATGGCGTCGACTCGTACAAGATCTACGGCAAGCCGACCACCACCGAAGTCATGCTCGGCAACGGCGTGCTCGATGATGCAACGGGCACTTCGCCGAATACGCCCAAGCACGACAAGCAGCTGCAGTTGCAGGCGCAGTTGTGCGCGGCGCTTAACCGGCATGTGGCCGATCAGCCGTCGGATCGCTGGTACAACGCGGATTACTTTTACCCGGCCGGCAAGCCAGCCAATTTCTTCACGAAGTTCTGGCACCAGCACAGTTATAACGGGCTGGCGTATGGGTTTTCGTATGATGACGTGGGTGGACACAGCCCGTCGATATATACGCCGTCACCGGTGTCGGTGACGTACACCATCGGCAAGTAACTTCGTCATCCTCGCGAAAGCGGGGATCCATGCTGAGCACGCGCAGGATGGGGGAAACGCATGCGTTTCCCGTTCGCGAGGACGACGGGTTATGGGGTGTTTGAGCGGGCGACCCAGTCGACCAGCGCATCAAGCACCGCGCGGCCTTTGGCTTCGGTGGAACGCTCGGTATTGATCATCGCCACCACCACGCATTGCTGGCCATTCGCGTCCGGCACGTACCCCGCCACCGCTGTCACATTGCGCAGCGTTCCCGTCTTCATGCGCGCGCGCTCGGCCGCCGGGCTGTCCTTCAGGCGCCGGCGCATCGTGCCGTCCACCCCCACGATCGGCAAGCTGGCCATGAACTCCGGCGCCCATTTGCTGCGCAGGCCCGCATTGAGCAGCCCCGCCATCTGCGCCGGACTGATCTTCTCCATGCGCGACAGGCCCGACCCGTTGTCGATCACCAGGCCGGCGTCGTTGATGCCCTTGCGCCGCATCCAGTCGCGCACCACCAGGTCGGCGCGCAGCGCAGTCGGGCCGCTGCCCGCCATCGGATGGCTGCCGTGCACCGCATCGGTCTCCAGGCTGCCCAGGCTCAGGAACAGCGTACGCGCCAGCGCATTGTCGGACGGCTTGTTGATGTCGCGGACCACTTCGGGCAGCGCGCGCGACACGTGTTCGGCCAGCAGGCGCATGTCGGGCGTTGCGCTGCCGTCGATGGTGGCGCCATCGAAAATGCCGCCGAGCCGCTTCCAGATGTCGCGGAACAGGCGGTCCACGTAATCCTGGCGGTCCACCACGTTGATGCTGTTCGAGGCGATGCAGTTGCGCGGATACGTCCCTTGCAGCAGGACCCGGATCGCGCCGCTGGCCTCGCGCAGCACGAGCGGCTGCTTCCAGCCGTCTTCCCAGCGCGCGCACGGCGCGTCGATCAAGGTCATGCCCGACTCCACCGTCAGCCGGTCCAGCGCGGGCTGCGCCGCCACTTGCACCGCCCTGCCGTTCGAACGCATCTCCAGCAGCAGCATGTTCTTGTTGACCAGCAGCGCGTCGGGAATCACGTTGTAGTAGGCGTCGGGTGATTCATCGAACGGCTCCAGGCCGGTGTCGGCGCGGGCCGGGTTGAATAGCTGGCGGTCGAGCAGCAGGCGCCCGTCGATCTTGCGCACGCCCTGGTTACGCAGCGCCTGCAGCATGTTCTGCAATACCTCGCCGGTCAGGTCGGCGTCGGCGCCGCCGCGCAGCACCAGGTCGCCGGTCAGCGTGTCGCCGAACAAAACGCCGGCTGTGCGCAGCTCGGTGCGGCCGCGGAAGACAGGCCCCAGCTGCTCCAGCCCGATCAACGTGGTCACCAGTTTCATGGTCGACGCGGGCTGCATCGGGCGTTCGGCCAGGTGCGATACCAGCGTCGCGTCGCCGCGCAGCACCACGACCCCGATCGCGTCCTCGGGAATATGCGCCGCCGCCATCAACTGCAAAACCGGCTGCGGCAGCTGGGCGCTGGCGGCCGCAGCGAAGGCCAGCAGCAGTGCGAATGCGATCGGTCGCAACATGTCGTCGCCTCAACCGAAGAACATATAGGCGACCGCGATGGCCGCGCAGATGCCGGCGAAGTCCGCGCACAGGCCGGCCGAAATCGCATAGCGCGTGCGGCGGATGCCCACAGAACCGAAATACAGCGCCACGATATAGAAGGTGGTGTCGGCCGATCCCTGGAAGATGCAGGCCAGGCGCCCCACGAACGAGTCGACGCCGTAGGTCTGCATGGCGTCGATCATCATCGCCTTCGAGCCGCTGCCCGACAGTGGTTTCATCAGTGCGGTCGGCAGCGCCGGCGTGAAGTCGGTGTTCATGCCCATGTGGACGAATAGCCACTCCAGCCCCCGCACGACAAAACCGAGCACGCCTGAATTGCGGATCACGCTGATCGCCACCAGCATCCCGACCAGGTAGGGAATGATGGTCAGCGAGGTCTGGATGCCGCCCTTGGCGCCCTCGATGAAGGCGTCGTACACGTTTTCGCCCTTGCGCAGCGCGCCGACGATGAAGATGATGATGATCGACAGCAGGATCAGGTTGGACGACACCTTCGACACCAGCTCGATTTCGGGCTTGGTCAGGTAGTGGGTGAAGTAAAAAATCAGCGCGCCGATGGCGGCCGTCATGCCGCCCAGCCAGCCCAGCACCACGCGGTTGAGCAGGTTGATGCGCTGCTTGATCGACACCACGATGATGCCGGTCACGGTGGCGACATAGGTCGCGATCATGCACGGGATGAAAATGTCGGACGGGTCCTTGGCGCCCAGGATCGCGCGCTGGGCCATGATCGCCAGCGGGATCAGTGTCAGGCCCGAGGTGTGCAGCACCAGGAACATGATCTGCGCGTTGCTCGCCTCTTCCTTGTTCGGGTTTAGCGTCTGCAGGCTTTCCATCGCCTTCAGGCCGAACGGCGTGGCCGCGTTGTCCAGGCCGAGCAGGTTGGCGGAGAAATTCATCACCATGTGGCCGGTGGCCGGGTGGTCCTTCGGCACGTCGGGGAAGATGCGCGAGAAGAAGGGCGCGATCAGGCGCGCCAGCCAGCCCACCGCGCCGGCCTTTTCGCCGATGTTCATGATACCCAGCCATAAGGTCATCACGCCAGCCAGCGGCAGGGCGATATCCATCACGCCCGACTTGGCCGTGTCGAAGGTGCCGTCGATGATCTTCTTGAAGATCTCGGTGTCGCCCAGGAAGATCCATTGCGCCAGCGCCGCCAGGAAACCGACCAGGAAGAAGCCAGACCAGATGTAATTGAGTGCCATGTTGTCTTATCTATTCGCGGTGAAAGCGGATTGTGCAGCGAGAGTATAGGCGCAGCTTGCCAGAGTATGCTGTTCCCATATGTAAAAAGTTATGCCCCGAACGGCACAATTGAAGCTCGCTCGCATATGATGGGAGCCGACCAAACGGGGAATTCATGACGATATCGCGCCTCATTGCCGCCTTGCTGCTCGCCACCGCGCCGTGGATCGCGCCCGCGCAGGCGGCCGAGAAAGTCTTGCACACCTACGTGACGACGCCGGAAACCGGGCTCGACCCGGCCGTGGCGTCCGATATCGCTTCGCTCAGCCTGCTCGAAAACCTGTTCGATCCGCTGCTCGGCTATGACTACCTGGCGCGTCCGCTCAAGCTGCGCGGCAATACCGCGACAGCCCTGCCGGTCATCGCCGACCAGGGCCTGAGCTATACTTTCCAGATCCGGCCCGGCATCTACTTTTCGCCGGACCCCGCCTTCAAGGGCCAGCCGCGCGAACTGACCGCGGCCGACTATGTATACAGCCTCAAGCGCCTGTACGACCCCGCGCTCAAGTCGCCGTGGTTGTCCCTGTTCGAAGGCAAGATCGCCGGCGACGGCGCGCTCAAGCAAGCGTTCGGCTACGACAGCAAGATCGACGGCCTGCAGGCGACCGGCCGCTACACGCTGCGCATCGGCCTGACTGCGCCCGACAGCAATTTCCTGTTCTACCTGGCCACGCCGGCCTCGGGCGTGGTCGCGCGCGAAGTGATCGAGGCCTACCCCGGCCAGGCCGGCAACCATCCGGTTGGCACCGGGCCGTTCGTGGTCGGCGAATGGAAGCGCAGCGACAAGATCGTGCTGCTGGCTAACCGCAACAGCCACGCGACGGGCGCCGACGGCAAGCGCCTGCCGCTGCTGGACAAGGTCGAGGTCAAGATCGCCGAGGAATTCCAGGGCCGCGTGCTCGGTTTCTTGCGCGGCGAATTCGATTACCTGGAGCAGGTGCCCGAATCGATGACCGACATGGTGATCAAGAACGACCGGCTGAAACCGGAACTGGCCGCGCGCGGCATGGAGCTGACCCGCTTTCCCGTGCTGCAGACCTATTACATGTGGATGAACCTGGAAGACCCGGTCATCGGCGGCTACAGCAAGGAGAAAGTGGCGCTGCGGCGCGCCATCGCGCTCAGCTATAACAGCGCCGAGGACATCAAGCTGCTCAAGAAGGGTTTCGCGATCCATGCCGAATCGCCGCTGCCGCCGAATGTGCTGGGATATGACCCGGCTTACCGCAGTCCGGTTGGCTACGACCCGGCGCTGGCCGAGGCGCTGCTGGACCGCTTCGGCTACAAGCAGCGCGACCCGGACGGCTTTCGGCGCGGCCCGGATGGCCAGCCGCTGACGCTGGTGATGCACAGCGAGGCGACCGTCGGCGGGCGCTTGCGCGACGAGCTGTGGCGCAAGAACATCAATGCGGTGGGGCTGCGGATCGTCTTCAAGACCGACAAGAAGCCCGAAATCATCAAGGCTTCGCGGCTGGGCAAGGTGCAGATGTTCGAAACCAACTGGATCGCCGACTTCCCGGACGGTGAAAACTTCTACCAGCTGCTGTACGGTCCCAACAGCGGGCGCGCCAACTATGCGCGCTTCAACCTGCCGGCCTATAACCAGCGCTACGAACAGGCGCGCGCGCTGGGCGATACGCCGGCGCGGCGAAAGTTGTATGGCGAGATGAACCAGCTGCTGCACGCCTATAACCCGTGGGTGCCGCTGACCCATCCGATTTCAGCCGATATCCGCCAGCCGTGGCTAAAAAACTACACGCGCCACCCGGTGGAACTGACCACGTGGCGCTACCTCGATCTCGACCTTGGCGAGCGCGGCGGTGCACGGTCGCGCTAGCGGCGCGCGTTCCTGTACTCTGGCGAGTACCAATTCAATGAGGATGCAATGTCGAGCAGCGAGAAGATCAGCAGGCGCGTCTTCGCCTCCCTGGCGGCGGCGGCCGTCATGTTGCCGGCTGCGGCGCGCCCGCCTTCGCACACCATGCAACGTCGATTGATCAAGCCGCCGCGGCTGCGCTTCGGCGACACCATCGGCCTGATTGCGCCGGGCGGCCATACCAATGACGAAGCGATCGAAAAGGCCGTGGCCAGGATCGAGCAGCTCGGATTCCGGGTGCGCGAAGGCGCCAACCTGCGCGCCGTGCACGGCAACTACGGCGGCACGGTGCAGCAGCGGCGCGCCGACCTGCACGCGATGTTTGGCGCGCCCGAGGTCAAGGCGATCTGGTGCATCCGGGGCGGATCGGGCTGCATCTCGCTGCTGGCCACGCTCGACTATGGCCTGATCCGCGCGCATCCGAAGATTTTGCTGGGCTATTCCGACATCACCGCGCTGCACCTGGCAATCTACCGGCATGCGGGGCTGGTGACGTTCCACGGACCGGTGGCCAGTTCCGGCAGTTCCGACTACACGACGCAGCACATGCTGGCGGTGCTGATGGATCCGCAGCCGGTGTACACGATCGCGATGGCGCTGGAAAACCGGGTGCGCGCGCAGAGCGACGCGCAGTACGCGCTGCGCACGGTGCGTCAGGGCCAGGCCAGCGGGCGCCTGATCGGCGGCAACCTGAGCCTGGTCAGCGCGCTGACCGGCACGCCGTACGCGGCCGACTTCCGCAAGGCGATCCTGTTCCTGGAAGAAGTGAACGAAGAACCGTACCGGATCGACCGCTGGATGACCCAGCTCGACCTGGCGCTGGGATTCCGGCATGCGGCGGCGCTGATGATCGGCGTGTGCGAGAACTGCGGGCCGAAGGACGAGGAATTGTCGCTGAGCCTGGATGACACGCTGGACCAGCACCTGGCGCCGCTGGCGATCCCGGCGGTGAGCGGCTACTCGTTCGGCCACATCCGCAACCAGTTCACGCTGCCGATCGGCATCCATGCCCGGCTCGACACCGCCAGCGAAACGCTGACGCTGCTCGAAGCCGCCGTTTCCTGAGGGGCCGTCGGGGGCAGCTGTGCCGGCCGACGGGTAGTCTCTTACATCAATGGGAAACGATTTGCGACAGGATGGCGTACGCCGGTCCGGTCTGCGGCTGCTCGAGCAAGATCGTCAGTTCGGTGAAGGTGCACATCATCGTGACGACGCTGATCTTGTTCCAGGCTAGCTTCTTGAGCACGCCATGGTAGATCCCCGGCGTCTTCAGCGTCTCCGGATTCAGGCGCAAGGTCAGCGCGGTCAGGTTCTCCACCCGCGCCAAGTGGCGCTCGGTGATGAAGGCCGATTCGACGATCTGGATCAGCGGCCGGCTGCATACGACCAGCATTTCGTGCACGCCGCGCGTGACCGACACGAAACTGCCCAGGTGCCGTTCGGCCAGCGCCAGCAGCTTGCGCTGGCATTCGTTGCTGTGCTCGGACAACCGGTAGGTCGCCAGTGTCAGCTCGGTGCGCGTGGTCAGCTCGCCCATCCGCGGCGCCAGCATGATCGGCGCCGACTCGCCCGGCTGCGGCAAGCGCTCCGACAGGCGCCGCAGCGCCATCACCACCGCCGCCTGCCCCACCGGCTTCCACAGGTCCGATTCGAGCTGCGGGCGCAACTGGCGCGCCAGCTCCGACAGGTTGATCAGCCCAAGCGCGATTCCCTCCGTCAGGAACGGCGACTCCGACACCAACTGCTCGACTTTGTTTGCGATCGACAGCATATCAATCCGATCTCCCGCCGGCCGTTCACGGGCCGGGCAAGGACTTGTCACAAATGGCTGGTCAACGCGAATCGCCGGGCCGGCAAGCGGGCTACTGCCCTGTTCGGTGCTG